>NZ_JBUDXA010000031.1:0-56157 GCF_054956755.1 Rufibacter sp. JT3400010
GTGTTTGGTGGCTGCTTTAGGAAAAATAAATCGAAAACGGCCGTAGGAGGCAAGGGCAAGGACTCCTGTAGATTGCTTCTTAAGAGCCGCTTATGTTCTTCTTGCCTGCTGATTTATCGCCCGTATTCCACCGGGAAGCTATCCAGGCTTTTCGTTGTTCTGGGGTAAGGAAGGTCCAGGCTATGAAGCGGCTTATTTTGTTTCCCTGGCTCATAGAGATGGTTTTCACTTCGGCCGCCCCGGCTAGTTCCAGGGTTCTGTAGGCACCTTTCAGGTGGGCACTTTTGGAGACCAGCGTGGTAAACCAGAAGCAGGAATCAAAGAAGTGTTTGCTCTCTCTAACCATATCTGCTATGAATTTGGCTTCTCCGCCTTCGCACCATAACTCATTGCTTTGTCCCCCGAAGTTGAGGACAGATTTTGTGATCTTTTGCCCCTTCAGGTTCCTCAGTTTCTGGAGAGAGCCAGACTGCGCCTCTGCCGCCGAGGTATGAAAAGGAGGGTTGCACAGCGTGAGGTCAAAACGTTCATCTTTTTGAATAATCCCCTTGAAAATATCTTTGGAATAGGCCTGTAACCGGCAAGTAATATAGCCTTGCAGAGAGGGATTTAGCGCTGTTATTTTACTAGCAGATTCAATGGAAACCGGGTCAATGTCTGCTCCTACAAACGACCAACCGTATTCTGTATGGCCAATGATGGGGTACACGCAGTTGGCGCCCACGCCAATGTCCAGACATCTGATGTGCGCTCCTGTGGGTATTTTATGCCCTTTGCCCACCGGGTTCTGGCTGCCCAGCAAATCAGCGAGGTGGTGAATGTAATCGGCTCTTCCCGGTATGGGCGGACAAAGATAGTTAGGCGGAATGTCCCAGTATTTGATTCCGTAAAAATGCTTCAGCAAGGCTTTGTTCAGGGTTTTCACCGCCTCGGGGTTGAAGAAATCAATGGACCGGTCTTTAAAGTCATTCAGCTTTACGAACCGACCAAGTTCAGGGCTGCTCTTGATCAGTTGGGTAAAGTCATAGCGCTCCCGGTGCTTGTTCCTGGGGTGTAACTCTGATTTCTCCTTGGGGTGTTCTTTCTTTTTGGGAAGCATGTACGGGGTATTGGCAGCACAAATTACTTTAGCCGGAAGGTCAGCTTCTGTTATACGGAATTGGGCGGAAAGTTTTCTACTTCTACCATCCAGTATCAGGCTGTTTCCAGCTTGGGTTCTTTGCTCTGGCTTATAAATGGGGTGAGAACAGGTCCCTGATTTCTGCTCATTTCGCCATTGTTGGTGTTATCACCAGCAACTTCTACTCAGATCAGTTTGATGGCAGTTTTGAGAAAAGAGCCGATAAAGGATTGTTGGTGATAACACCAACAATGGCACTAATGCAGAGACTGTAATAGTTGTCATAAAGTAGTGATTTCACTCGCTCGCCTCTGGCGAGTGTGAGCTACTATCGGCCTCTGGCCGTTTCTCTGCTCGCTTTGAATAAACGTACACAAAGCGGCGGGACGCCGCAGGTAGCTCACACTCGCCAGAGGCGAGCGAGTGTTTTGTTCTAATTGCTTTCTACAACTACACAATTCCTATCTAGCCTCCACGTACTTTTTGAAGTTGTCTAGAATAGCTTGCCACCCGGCTCTTTGCATCTCATCTGAATGGCTGTTTTCTGAGTCAAAGCTTTCCGTCACTTTGGTTTGGTCGCCCAGGTCTTCAAATGCAACGGTCACTTGTCTTCCGTCGGCCAGAGAATAAGCAATTCTTTGCTGGTCAATGACTTCATCATAGGTGCCTTCAAAGTCAAAGCTCATGTTCCCGTCTTTGGAGGCCATGGTAGAGGAGAATTTGCCACCAGTCCGCGCATCATTTTCGGCATGGGGGCAATGCCAGTCATCAGACGCGAAATTCCAGTTCACAATATGCTGCGGCGATGTCCAATACGCCCACACTTTTTGAATGTCTGCTGCCACAGTAGTCTGCACGGTAATTTTGGTTCCTTCCATAGTGTTAAGTTGTTTTAGGTGGTTTATAGATGTTTGTGCTATCATTTTGCCTCTGCTGCATTCAAAATCTGGTCCTACACAGCATACCCGGATTTTAACCCAGTCCCTCGCCCGAAGGTAAGCGCCCTGCTCAATCGGTTAAGAGTTAATCTGCGGAAACAAGCCCAAAATGGTTGAGTTCTTGAAGACCTCAAAGGTTTGGTAGAAACTACTCCTGCTTGTGCCTCCCATCCGTTAGAACCTCAACCAGAATCAAACTAAAAGCCTATTTTCTTTTTATTGCCCGTTGTATCAAAAGTTTTCTCCTCAAAATTGAAGATGTCGGCTAACGCCATCTCAGTATTAGTTACTGTATGGCCTAAAGACGCCAGCAATTTTCTCGCTTTCTCTGCCGCCAGAGGCTTGAATTCATAATTGGCAATTAACCGGCCTTTGCGGAGAAGCGCTTTGTCTACCCGTTCAATGTTGGTATTGAAGGTGCAAATAATTTTGATATTCAGGAAATCGCTGAAGAGCCCGTCCGTTAGTTGCAGAATGGTAGATACCACTGAGTTTTCACTGATGCTTTCTCTGGTGGTAATCACTTTCTCGGCATCCTCAATGACCAGAATAGAGTTTCGGTTCTTTAATAAGAAAGAGATAAAATCTGGCTTTAAGAGGTCCTGCACAAACTCATTCTGAATAAAGATGAAGTTGTTCTCATGGAAGCGGGAAAGCAGGTTCTTGATATAAGAAGTCTTTCCGGTGCCGGGTACGCCATGCAGCAAAATCAACCCAGACTTTTCCTGTCCCAAAGACTTTTCAATAATGGCGTTGATCTCCACAAAATCATCATTGTACAGTTCCTCAATATTGACTTGCAGAAATTCACTTTTGACGTCTTCGGTATCAAAATGATTGGAACTATGGGTCAGTACCTTGAAGGTAGGGGACTTGTTGGTGCCAAACTCAGCCCGCAGGTTTTTATTCAAGGCAACTACTTCCTGTTCCAGCTCAGGATCTGTGGCATCGTAGAGGAATTCTACAAACAGCTCATTGTTTACTAATGAAACCCAAAGAAGCAGGCCTTTGGCCGAACTTTTCAACAAGTACTGGAACGGATAGTCCTGCGAAGAATCAGAATCCTTGTCATCCTCGGTACTCCAGTTCTTGAACACCTCCTTCAACTCCAATTGCTCGGCGTTGAAAGCAGCCATAATCCGTTCCATGGACTCTTTGCTTTCCTTGAAGGGTGTTTCAAACCGCAGGGTAGAAGGAAGTTTATCAAAACAGATGATATAATAACGAGTCCTGGCAAAGTCATTATAATCATCAAAGGCATCAATCAGATGGGGCATCTATCTTTTTAGTTATTGAGCTTGAATGCGTGACTTCACTAGGAGGAGTTTCGCGAGGCGGCGATATCCATGAGGCCTGGGAAGCGAAGTACACAAAGCTTGAAGATAGCAATATGCTTCAAAAGAAACACGATGCTGCTATTTCCTTTCCCGCATTAAAGCAGCATTTCACTTTCTGGGAACCGCCCTGATGCACATAAAACCCGGAAAGGCGTTCAACTCTTTGAAGTGTTTTGGGTCTAGTTTCTCAAATTCAGGTACAGGCCTGGGCTCCAGGAGCTTATCCAGTAAAAAGCCATTGTCGGTTAAGGCAGCTAAGCTGGCACCCAAGGGTCTTCGGTAGCTATGCACCTCAACGGGTTGCCCGAAGCCGTTCCAGATGCAGTGCACGGGTTCCACCTCAAAATACCGGGTAGATTGGAAGTAGTTGTATTCTGTAAAAGGGTGTTCAATGGAAATGACCAGGTGCCCGTCGGGTTTCAAAACCCTCCGGAATTCCTGAATGGTCACCGTCCAATCTGGGAGATAATGCAGGGCCAGGGCACAGAGGACAATATCAAAAGAGGCGTCTTCCACCATGAGAAGCGGCTCCGCCAGATCATGGACGAAGAACGTGCCCGCGCCTTTGTTCCGTTTTTGGGCTAGTTTTACCATACTAGGGCTAAAATCGAACCCGGTTACGTTAGCTCCCTGAGCAAGAAGGACCTCGGCGTATTTACCTGGGCCGCAGGCCGCATCCAGAATGGATTTCCCTTGCACCTCCGGCATTAGCCCCAGGGTGTTGGGCCGGTCATAGTAGGCATTGTGGGGTTTGTGGTCAATCAGGCGATCATAACTTTCAGCCAGCGCTTCGTAAGCCGATAGAATCTTTCCTCTCTTATTTTCTTCCGTACCTTCCATAAAGTAAAAATACGTAAATGCGACTTCTAATTAAACAGTCAGCTATACCATAGATCTTTACTTACTCATCAAGGGGAAGAAACTTTCAAGCTGCTTTTAGGCCTAATTCCTGAAAACAGCCTTAAAACACATGCCTCCTAATGACAGCCGTGAAAAGCGTAATTAGGAGGCACGTCTACTGTTAGTTGGAAGTTGGTTTAGCTTTTTTAGCCAGTATAATCTTGGGTTTAGGGGCTTGCTTCATATCCTCACCCAGGTAAAAGCTCAGGTGCGGCGGCTGGTTATACGCCACATTCTGCCAAGCAATGCTGAGCCGGTACTGCGGGTCGTGCATGAGGGTATAAAGTCGGTGCTTGGTAGGAACGGTGGTGGTGTAGATGCGAAGTTCATTGGGCCCCGAGCTTAAAATGAACTCTTCCCGCCAGTCCCCGAACAGGTCAGCAGTCAGGTTTGGGTTTCCTCTGCCATTACCTCTTTCCGCGCCCGCGCTGAAGATGGTGCCGCCTTTGTATTTGCTGATTTTGCCGCCACCCATCAGTTCGCGGGTAAAATCACCGTCCCACCAAATCAGCCAGGAGCCACCGGTAGGAGTGGGGCCTATTTTAGTGCCTTTCATGGAGTACAATCCGCCGGAGCCTGACCACCACATTTCAGCGCCCTTGTTGTCTGGGTCAATGTTTTCGGCCACGCCGCCCCCTACATCGGTGTCAATAGAGCCTTTGAAGTACGCTTCGCCGGTACGGGCCGCGTAAACGGTTACGCCAGGACCGGCATCTTTCACGTAGCCCGAGTCGCCTTTGGCATGGTCTTCAATTTCATGGGGACCGAACACTTCCAGGCCGGGACGGTCAGGGTCCAGATCACTCACGTGGAGGGCATCGCCGTGGCGGAACCCGGTGGTAAACAGTCCTTTTCCGTTGTCATCCACTACCATAGAGCCGTACACAATTTCGTCTTTGCCGTCCTCGTCCACATCGGCTACCGTCAAGTTATGGTTTCCCTGGCCCGAAAAAGGGTTTTTGCCGTCTTTGGTATCAAACACCCAGCGGGAGGTCAGTTTTCCGTTTCTAAAATCCCAGGCCGCGAGCACGGTACGGCCGTAATAACCGCGGCACATGACCACGCTCGGCAGTTTTCCGTCTAAATAGGCGGCACAGGCCAGAAAACGGTCTACCCGGTTGCCGCTGTTGTCATTGCCCCCGTTTCCGCCGGGGCCGCCCCAGCCGTTGGTAGGATTGCGGGAGGGAATGTAGTCTGTGGTGGCCAGCGCCGCACCGGTCTGTCCGTCAAATACCGTAAAGAACTCAGGCCCTTCCAGCACTTTGCCCAGGGTTGTGGGCACTTTGCTGCGGTAATCTTTGGTGGAGTCGCCAATCACTTTTCCTTTGCCGTCTATGGTGCCATCGGCGGTTTTCATGGCTACTTCGGCCTTGCCGTCCCCGTCCAGGTCCATCACAATGAACTGTGTGTAGTGTTCGCCTTCGCGTATGTTGCGGCCCAGGTCTATGGTCCAAAGCAAGGTGCCGTTGAGTTTGTAGGCTTGCAGCATGGGTTTGTCAGTAAACCCATTGAAGGAGTTGTCTAGTCCTTTGCCCACTTGGTGGATCACCAGTTCGTACTCGCCATCACCATCCAGGTCACCCACTGAAGTGTCGTGCGGCCGGTATCCGGCGGGTGTCTTCAGCGGAACGGATAGGTACTGGCTTACCGGCGCGTTGGCGGGAATCACGAAAGGTTTGCTGCTGGCCGTTTCTTTACCGTTCACCAGGGCTTTCACGGTGTAGGCGGTGTTTTGCCCTACGTTCGCTTTGGTGTCTATAAAGTTAGTGCCGCCCGTGATGGGTTGCGCATTCAGCTTCACCGGTTTCCCCGTGCCAGAGGTGCGGTAAAGGTTAAAGGGTAGGTTTTGGGGCTCAGTTCCCAATAAACGCCAGCTAATGAAAACAGAATCTGGGCTATGCCGAACGGCTACTACCCCACGGTCCAGGTTTTCCATGATACGCTGGCCGTAACCAGTAGCGGTCAGGCAAAAGAAGAACAGGTATAGAAAGATTTTTTTCATATGCTACGCTAAGAAATGAGGTGCTTACCCAGGTCATGAAATGGTAGAAAGTACCTGCGTTTTAAAGTGATAAACCTTTCTAGAAAAGCTTCTTCTTGTTCACCGTGACATTCTTCCCTTTAAAGTTTTCTATGAGGGAAGTGTTTATCTCCAGATGATTTTTGGCGGTTACCTCAATGTTCTCAAACCTAAAGTCTGACATCCTGTAGCCGAAGCCTTGCGCAGGGGAGGGATCCTTGGAAGCGCCCACGTTGAAAAAGTTATTGCAACTCAGCTTGATGTTGCGCATGGTGATGTTCTGGATTTTGGAGGTGCCCGCTACCTGTTCTCCTTTGAGGTCGAAGAACTGAGTCCAGGGCTGGATGAAGATGAAATTGCCTATGTCCTGGCCTTCAATGTCTTCCACCAACACATGTTCGTAGATCTGGGGAGTGTCTGGACGCATCTTGAACCAAAGCAGACGCTCTGCGTGGTTTACCTTGATTCTGCGCAAAATAATGTTGCGGTCATGGATAGACTCGCTTCCGAAGGTCAAAGCGCCGTGGCAGAAACCGTAGGTGCAGTCTTCAATGATGATGTTGTAGTTGCCGCCGTTTTTCTCGTCCTTGTCGGCCCGCGGGCCTTTGCCACCTTTTAACGCCACCGCATCATCATTCACAGACATGTAGCAGTTCTTGATGAGCACGTTTTTACAGGCGTCAATATCTACGGCATCGGTACTGGGGGCTTTTACCGGCTCTTTAGGAGAGTAGATGTAGAGGTCCAGCAGCTTTACGTTTTCGCTTTTGTATAAGTGCGTGGTCCAGAAAGGGGAATTGATCAGCCGTACGCCAGACAGTTGCACGTTCTTGCAGTTGGAAATGTACACCAGCCTTGGTCGCATTTCATCCATGTTGGTAGTGGCGGGGTTGAACTGCCGCCGGAGCCAAAAGGATTTCCAGTAGCGTAGTCCGTTGCCGTCAATAGTTCCTTTCCCCGAGATGGTGAATCCGTCCAAGCCGTCGGCATTCACCAACGCTGCGAAGTACTTCAGGCTTTGTCCCTCCATGCGGGTTGGCACCAACGGGAAATTGCTGATGTCATCACTGCCTTTCAACTTTCCGCCTTCTTCCAGATACAGGTGCGTGCCTTGTTTGAAGAAGAGTGAGCCACTCAGGAACGTCCCTTTGGGAATGATGACCACGCCGCCGCCGTTTTCAGCCGCTTTGTCAATTACGGCCTGTAAAAGGGCGGTCTGAAGGACAGTACTGTCGTTTTTGAGGTTAAAGTCTGTAATACGGTACTGCTTGCCCAGTTTGGTAATATCGGTGGGTTTGTTTTGCCGGAACCAGTCTGGTATAGGCGTTCCGTCTGGGAAGACTTCCTTGGCGAAGGCCATCACTTGGAGCGTGAGGGAAAGTAGGAGCAGCAGGGCAAGGCTGCATTTTTTTGAAACCATAATACGCTGTTTTTAGAGGGAGAGTGATGCTAGGCGTTTGCAAGCGTTACGCCGTTCTCCGTTTATGGCCCAATATAACAAGAACACTTCCGGTGAGAATCCTGTGGAATCCTGTACACGCGGTTTCGTGTACCACTGACAACGCAAGCCCGTCGGTTAAAGGCGGAAGTTTAGGTGTTGTGCGCACCAAGCATGGTGCGGGTGTACTCTGCAAGGTATATACTCAGATTATCTAGAGGGGGAAAATCCCTTATCGGTGAGTTGGCAGCCTTTATATTGATTTGACTGCAATACCTTTTTCCTTCATAGCACGAGATATAATGTTTCATTTTAATGTATGTCGGTTTACTACTTCCTTTCGTCTGCAATTCTATTGTTGTACCGGATGTATTCTGTAAATACTTGGAGTCTTTCCGCCGATACTGAGGACAATAGTATTGTTCTTTAAGTACTTTCCCTTTCCCCCAACTCTATTGGGCATAGTTGATACAGTTCTTAAAGAATTGTATATGCATGTACGACGGTACTCAAAAGTGCTGTCACTAATAAAATAGCGCCCAGCCGAGCGTTACGCCTCCAACCCAAGTCCGGACTGCCCCTGCTGCTTGGTTGATGCCTTATAATAGGCAACATACTTTCCCATCTTTCCCTTCCTGGCCGATTTTCCTATAAATGTGAAGGAGTTAGGCTTTGTCAAACTTTACAAACACACTCGTTTAGGAAGCTTGACAAAGCTCTCATTCAAGGGTTGGTAACATGATGTTAATATAGTATCTGTATTAGATAATCCAGAAGAGGGGTTGCTTTATTGGAAAGAGTAGATTTGTAAAGGTGCAGCATCCAAAATTAGTAGGTAATACAACTAGTTAAAACCAACAAACACTAACATGGAGGATAAATCATGAGACCTTGTCTTCTTTAAACTAAAAGCGCTGATTACATTCTTGATGACCAGGAGAAAGGAGTCAAGAGTATGATGATGCAGAGGTAGTCTTGCTAAAAGCTTACCTTTTCTAAATAGTGTCAGGAATTACATGATAAGGGAGCTGCCATGTAAGTTCTTGTATGCCTGTTTGAAACAGGACT
Source organism: Rufibacter sp. JT3400010 (assembly GCF_054956755.1). Taxonomy (NCBI): domain Bacteria; kingdom Pseudomonadati; phylum Bacteroidota; class Cytophagia; order Cytophagales; family Hymenobacteraceae; genus Rufibacter; species Rufibacter sp. JT3400010. The sequence goes on from NZ_JBUDXA010000031.1 coordinate 8,822, forward strand.
ATGCCCACATAGTAGATGTGTTCTTTGATTGCAGGACTTCTAGCCTCACTTATTTGCTTGAAAATACTGCCAACAGAGACTTTCAATTAAAACCTGCAGAAGAGATCTGATTAGCTCAGATGTTCCACTTTTCTTGTGCTCCCGCCTGCGCCCATTCCAAGGGTAATGGCTTTTTTGCACTTTTCCTTTGGGTAGGAGGTGTGCAGCAGCACTTCCTTTCTTTTTGACACCCACACTGCTGGTGGGAAGCGTCAAAATCCAGCTTAGGCTGCCGGTATTTACCCCTCCATCTGTCAATTTCCCAGATGGTGACCCCATTGCCTTTAGGCACTGGTTGATGGCACCTTCATTTCTGAAGGGCATGTGATTCTTTCTGTTTGAATTTTAACAATTGGCTTTATGAAATGGAAATTTACGAATAGGGTTCTCGCATTGTCGGGTACCGTGATGTTGTACACCGTTCTTCCCTGTATTCACCAGGAAAGCGCTTATGCTGGGGTGAGAGACCCACGCGTGGTAACAAGGCAAAATAGAACGGTATCAGGCACTGTGACTTCTGCCGAAGATGGTTCGCCGCTGATAGGGGTCTCTGTCTCCATAAAAGGAGGGACAGCGGGAGTTATGACAGATGTAAATGGTAAATACCAGTTATCTGCTCCTGAAAATGCTGTCCTTATATTCAGTTATATAGGATACACTCCCCAGGAAGTATTGGTTGGCAACCAATCTCAGTTGAATATCCGCCTCAAGGCTGACCGGCAGGTTTTAGAGGAAGTAGTAGTGATTGGATACGGAACCCAGAAGAAGGGCGATGTGACCAGTGCCGTGGCAGGAGTAGACAGAGAAGACTTTGTGAAGGGTGCCGTACGCGATGCCGCCCAGTTAATACAAGGAAAAGTGGCCGGTTTGCGGGTAACCACTCCCAGCGGAGACCCTAATGCAAATACACAAATTAACCTGCGGGGCATCAGCTCCATTAATGGGAGTTCCAATCCATTGGTGATCATTGACGGGGTGCCTGGCAGCTTAAATACCGTAGCTCCGGAAGACATTGAGTCAATAGACGTCTTGAAAGATGGATCGGCGGCGGCTATCTACGGAACCCGGGCTACCGGAGGGGTAATCCTAATCACTACCCGTAAAAACCAAAGTGACCGCAGTACCATAGAATACAACGCCTATACCAGTGTACAACAAATAGCCAGAAGGCCTGAACTGCTGACGGGAGATGATTACCGCCGCCTGATTCAGGAAGAAGGGATTGATTATGATGATTATGGCGGCAACACAGATTGGTTGGATGAGATCATGCAGACACCCGTTAGCCAGAACCACAACCTGACGTTCTTCGGCGGAAATTCGGCTACAAACTTCACCGGCTCGCTCAACTACAGAAACTGGGAAGGTATCATGAAACGGACAGGGCAGGAACGTTTCGTTGCCAGGGCAGACATAAACCACGCCATGTTTGATGAAAAACTAAAGGCGAATATTCAGTTAATCAATACGGTAGGTTCTTATGTGCAAGGCGGCGGTGACGGGTATGCGTACCGGCAGGCGATCATCCGGAACCCAACGGACCGGGTAAGAACGGAAACCGGTGAATGGCAGGAACGCGACGGGTACTTCTACCTGAATCCTGTGGCCAGGATAGAGGAGTTTGACCGGGAGACCACCACCAAGGAAATGAGAATGAGCGGAAGCTTAGACTATTCGCCCATCAAAGATTTACACCTGAAATTATTGGGGTCCCATATTGAGGGAAGTTCCTTAAACGGGTACGCCTCTACGTTCAACCACTCAGATACCTGGTTGGATAACCGAAACAGCAATGCGGGCAGAAGTACCGGTGCTAGCCGGACCAATTTGCTTGAACTCACTTCTAACTATGCGAAGACCATAGGGGCGCATACCTTCAGCGTATTAGGTGGCTATAGCTGGCAAGATGAGACCAATGAAGGGTTCAACGCCGATAACTGGAATTTCCCTACGGATGCCTACGGCTGGAACAATTTAGGGGTTGGCCAAGCGGTGCAGGCTGGTCTGTCTAGCATGGGGAGCTACAAAGACAACTGGAAACTCATTGGCTTCTTTGGGCGTGTCACGTACAACTGGAACGACAAATACCTGTTCATGGCCAGTGTGCGGCGTGAAGGCTCATCAAAGTTTGGGATTAACTCCCAGTGGGGTACCTTCCCGGCAGTGTCGGTGGGCTGGAGAATCAGCCAGGAGGGCTTTATGAGAACATTAGGGTTTGTGTCAGACCTTAAATTGAGAGCAGGTTACGGAGTAACGGGTACCATTGCCAACAGCCCGTATATGTCGCAGATTAGCTACAACTTCAGCGAAGCGGAAGGGGCTTTTATTGGAGGGAAATGGGTGAGGGGTTTCACTCCAGTCCGTAACTTCAACCCAGATCTACGTTGGGAAAGAAAAGGGGAATACAACGTAGGCCTTGACTTTGGTTTCCTGAAAAACCGCATCAGTGGTTCCCTTGATTTCTTCCGGCGTGACATTGAAGACTTGCTGTATACCTTCCAGGTTCCGTCGCCTCCTTACTTGTACAGCTACATGACCATTAACGCGGGGGCACTCCGCAGCCAAGGGTTTGAGGCATTGGTGAATTTTACTCCCGTTGAAACCCAAAATTTTACCTGGAACTCTAATTTGACTTATTCAACCAATACAACTAAACTTATTTCCCTTTCAAACGACCAGTTTGACAATACAGTAGAGTATTTTGATGCTGGTTATACCGGTGAACCCATTCAGGATTTCACTCACCGGGTAGCGGTTGGAGAGCCTATCGGTCGTTTCTATGTCTGGAAAACAGTAGGGGTGGATGCGAACGGCGGCTGGCTGGTAGAAAGCAAAACCGGAGAAACCATTCCTATCAGTGAGGCCACCCAGGAGGACCGTCAATACTATGGCAATGCCATTCCTAAGCATGTGCTGGGTTGGAACAACTCGGCCAGGTACAAAAACTTTGACCTGTCTGTAAACATTAGAGGAGCGTTTGGGCACGACATCCTGAACTTCCAGCGCATGTTCTATGAAAACCCTAAAAATACATCATATAACATGCTTAAAACTGCTTATGACCCGGTTTACGGAAAACGGCTCAATAACGACCTGGTGTATGTAAGCCACTACATTGAAAAAGGAGACTACGTGAAAATTGATAACGTAACCTTTGGCTACACCTTGCCAAAAGACCTGATCAAGGTTGTGAAAAATGCAAGAGTCTATGTGTCTGGCTTGAACCTGTTTACCATCACTGGTTACAAAGGACTGGATCCGGAAGGGGTTAGCTATTCTGGGTTCGCTCCAGGCAATGATGAGCGTGACAAATATCCTACTACCCGCACGTTCACGGCTGGCCTTAATGTATCCTTCTAAGTTCTTATTAGTACGATCATGAAAAAGAAATTTATAGTATATACCCTGGCTACTACCTTAGGAGCAATGGGTGGTATTAGTGCCTGCACCAACCTGGATGAAGACGTTTATTCAGAGGTTCTCGCTGACAGTTTCAAACCCACGGAAAAAGATATTCCGGCCATTATTGCACCGGTATATGCTTCCTTCAGAGGCTTGATGATGGGCTGGCAAGGGTACTTTGATTTGCAGGAAGAAAGCGCAGATGCCATTGCCACGCCTGCCCGCCCCAATGGCTGGTATGATGGGGGTACGTATCTGCGGATGCACACCCATGCCTGGACCGCGCAGGAATGGCAACCTCAGAATACCTGGTTAAGTGCTTACAATAGCATTACCAAAGCCAACCGGGTACTGGCGCAGATTGATGCCGGAGAGATTGCCATTGAAAACGGGAAAGAGGCATTGGTGGCAGAGTTGAGGGCCGCCCGAGCCTTTGCCTACTACCTTTTACTGGATAACCATGGCAATGTGCCCATAGTGACAGATTACAAAGACGTTCAACTGCCAGATCAAAAATCACGGAAACAAGTGTACGACTTCGTGGTAACGGAGCTGCTAGAGGTAATGCCTCTCTTAAGCGCTGATCCTTCTGCCACTTATGGGCAGCTGAACAAGTGGGGAGTGAAAGCCTTACTGGCCAAAATCTACCTGAATGCCGGCGTCTACACCGGCACGCCCCAGTGGGAAAAAAGTATTGAGCAGTGTAATGACATTATTGCCAGTCAGAAGTACTCGCTGGATCCCAATTACTCTGATGTTTTCACTTACACCAATCAGAATTCTCCGGAGATCATTTTTGCCATTCCGTATGATCAAATCTATGGCGATGGTAATATTGTCCATATGAAAACCCTGGACCCGGCCAGCCGGTTCGTGTACAAGATGCAGGCCGGGCCGTGGGGCGGAAATGCTGCCGTTCCGCAGTTTATTGACACCTATGATGCCCAGGATGGCCGTTTAAAGGACACCTGGATCATGGGGCCTCAAAAAGATGCTACCACTGGGGCAATTGTGATTGATTACAAGAAACTATTACCCAGTATGGCAGCCACAAAGTCAAACGATGGCTACCGGATTGGGAAGTATAAAATCAAAGAAGGAGCTACCGGTTCACTGGACAATGATTTCCCAATGCTGCGCTACGCTGATGTGCTCATGATGAAAGCTGAAAGCCTTTTGCGCTTGGGCCGGGCAGATGAAGCCGCCGTTTTGGTGACCCAGGTGCGCCAGCGCGCTTTCAGAGATACTAACCCAGCCAAAGCCACCGTGACCGGAGCCGACCTAATGCAAGGCAGTACCTATGACTACGGATTGCAGGATGTGAACGGAAACATTCAGGCTGGCCCTGGAAGCGGCGGAAGCGATATCCAGTTCGGGAGGATGTTAGACGAATTAGGATGGGAGTTTGCCGCGGAAGCCCACCGGAGACAGGACCTGATCCGATTTGGGGTGTTCGGGAGAAAAGCTTGGTTTAACCATAGTCCTACCAGTCCCAACAAAGCTCTGTTCCCCATTCCGGCTGACGAAATCAGCAAGAACCCTAAACTGGTGCAGAACCCCAGCTATTAGTAAATAATTTGTTTGTTTGATTGATAATCTGCTCACTCCAGTCTCTTTAAAAAGAGGCAGGGGGTGGGCATATTTTTTTGCTTCATGTCGGGTTTGTTAAACCGCTGTTAACATAGTATTACCATTGGCTAACATGCTGAAGTTTCTTTTAAATGTATTGGTGTTTATTGCATTAGAAGATTTCAGCGGAAGAATGTTTTGGGCCTGTTTTCTTGAATTAAGACCTAAAACATAACCGTTGAGGCGGAAAATGCTTTAGCCTGCGCAGAAAGAGTTAATAAATCCACCTGGCTATACCTGAAAAAGCAATTAGCCGGTCCAGGTGGTTAGAACCAGTATCATCAAGTAAGACCCCAACTTTATGAACGAAATGAAAAGATGGTCTATCCTGCCCATGCTCATCGGCAGTTTGATCTCCTTCAATACAGCTCAGGCCCAGTCTTATGTTCCAGAGTGGAACAACACCAAAATGCAGATCAAGCCGGTGGTGGGTATAAAGGCTTACGCGTTCAACCTGCAGGACGTGAAACTGCTGGAAAGCCCTTTCAAGGAGGCCATGAAAGCGGACGCCGATTTCCTCCTGAAGATTGAGCCAGACAGACTGCTGTCTGATTTCCGCGCCCATGCCGGTCTCAAACCCAAAGGGCCAAAGTACGGCGGGTGGGAATCCTCAGGTCTGGCGGGGCATAGTCTGGGGCACTATCTCTCGGCGTGTGCCATGCAGTATGCTTCTACCAAAGACAAAGCCTACCTGGACCGAGTGAACTACATCGTGGATGAGTTAGTGGAAACCCAGAAAGCCCGCAAAACCGGGTATGTGGGCGCCATTCCCAATGAGGATAAGATGTGGGCCGAGGTAGCCAGCGGCAATATTAAATCCCGGGGCTTTGACCTGAACGGCGCCTGGGCGCCCTGGTATACCGTGCACAAGATCATGGCCGGCCTCCTGGATGCCTACCAGTACTGCGGCAACGAGAAAGCCCTGGCAGTGAACAAAGGCATCGCCGATTGGACCGGGGAAACCATCAAAGGCCTGAGCGACGAGAAAATGCAGGAGATGATGGTGTGCGAGTACGGCGGCATGGCCGAGACCCTGGTCAACACCTACGCCATCACCAAAGACAAAAAGTACCTGGACCTGTCTTATAGGTTCTATGACAAAAGCATCCTGGATCCTTTGTCTAAAGGACAGGACATCCTTCCCGGCAAGCATTCCAATACGCAAATCCCCAAGATCATCGCCAGTGCCCGCCGCTACGAGCTCACTGGGGATAAAAAGGACTTGGCCATTGCCGATTTCTTCTGGAAAACCGTGACCCAGAACCATTCTTATGCTACCGGCGGAAACAGCAACTATGAGTACCTGAGCGAGCCTGGCAAACTAAGCGACAAACTCACCGACAACACCACCGAGACCTGCAACACCTACAATATGCTGAAACTGACTCGGCACCTGTTTGCCCTGCAGCCTTCGGCCCATTTGATGGACTACTACGAGAAAGCGCTTTATAACCACATCTTGGCTTCTCAGAACCACGCCGATGGTATGATGACGTATTTTGTGCCTTTGCGTATGGGTGGCAAGAAGTTTTACAGCACGCCCTTTGAAGATTTCACCTGCTGCGTTGGATCGGGCATGGAGAATCACGTGAAATACGGCGAGAGCATCTACTTCCGGGGAGAAGACGGCAGTCTGTTCGTGAACCTATTTATTCCCTCAGAGCTGGACTGGAAAGAGATAGGCGTAAAAATCAAACAAGAAACCGAGCTCCCGGCCAAAGACCACACCACCCTTACCGTCCAAACCCAAAAAACGACTTCTTTCCCCCTCCGAATCCGCAGGCCGCATTGGGCCAAAAACCTGGAGGTGAAAGTGAACGGCGAAACCCAGAAGGTGGCTGCTGATAAAGACGGGTACTTCGTGTTGAACCGCAAGTGGAAAAACAATGACAAAGTGGAGTTCACCGCCACCTCTGATTTCTACACCGAGGTCCTGCCTGACAACCCCAACCGCAAAGCCGTGTTCTACGGACCGGTGTTGCTGGCCGGGGTGTTAGGTGAAAAAGAGCCGGAGCCGGTAACCGGGGTTCCTGTGCTGGTCACCAGCGAAACCAATGCCAACAGATGGATCAGAACTCTCAATGAAGAGAAACTCCGGTTCCAGACCGCGGGCATCGCCGTGCCGGAGCAGGTGAATCTCATTCCGTTCAATCAGACGGGTAATGAATATTACACGGTGTACTGGGACGTGTTCACCCCCGAGAAGTGGGCCGTGCAGAAGAAAGTCTACGAAGAGGAAAAGCAGAAACAGAGAGACTTGGAAGCACGCACCGTGGACATCCTGCGGGTAGGGGAGATGCAGCCCGAGCGCGACCATGAACTCACCGGTGACAGCATCTTCAACGGCGAAGACCACGGCCGGAAGTGGCGGGCCACCAAACAGGGCGGCAAGCTGGTGTTCAAGATGAAAGTGGCGCCCAACGCCAAGAACACCCTCATGGCTACCTACTGGGGCATGGACAACCGCGACCGCAACTTTGATATTCTGGTGGATGGGGTGAAAATTGCCTCTGAGGACCTCAACAAGTACAAGGAAAGCAAGTTCTACGACATCTCCTATGACATACCGCAGGAGCTGGTGAAAGGCAAGCAGCAGGTAACAGTCACCCTGCAGGCCAAGCCGAAGAACAGCGCCGGTCCGGTGTATGGCGTGCGAATGGTGAAAGAAAACGTGGCCTCCGGGAGAGCCTCTGCCAAATAAAATCTCATCAGGAGGATCAGGTTTACCGTTACCACTGGTCCTTTTTTTACATCAGGTGTTTATGCTCTGTTTTTTGTAAAAGACCCTTAAAATGAAGAAAAACCTACTTAGACTACTGGCCATTTGCCTCGTACAGACGGGGGCGTTCGCGCAGGGAAGCATCAGGAATATCGCGCCGGTCAACTTCTCCAAAGTCACCATCAACGATGCCTTCTGGAAGCCCCGTATTGACCAGGTGGCCGACGTTACGATTCCGGTCTGTATTGAGCAAACCGAGGTGAAAACGCCCCGCATCCAGAACTTCGAGATCATGGCTGGCCTGAAGAAAGGCGAGTTCAAAGGCATTTTCTACGATGACTCCGATGTCTACAAGGCCCTGGAGGCGATTGCCTATTCCATCAAAAACAAGCCCTCGGCTGAGCTGGAGAAGAAAGCTGATCAGTGGATTGACCTCATCGCGAAAGCCCAGCAACCCGATGGCTATCTGAACACCTATTACACACTCCAGTTCCCCGAGAAGCGGTGGACCGACATGAGCATGCACGAAGACTACAACGGCGGGCACCTCATAGAAGCGGCTGTGGCGTATTATGAGGCTACCGGCAAACGCAAACTCTTAGATGTTTCCATCAAATTCGCCGACCATTTTGCCTCGCTGTTCGGGCCGGGCAAGCAGCATTGGGTGACCGGGCACCAGGAACTGGAACTGGCCTTGGTGAAGCTGTACAAAACCACCAAAAACAAAAAGTACCTGGACTTAGCTGATTGGCTCCTGGAAGAACGCGGCCGTAAATTGGCCAAAGGTTACACCTGGACCGACTGGAAAGACACCGCCTACGCCCAGGATGTGGTGCCGGTGAAACTGCAGAAGGAAATCACCGGGCACGCCGTACGGGCCATGTACATGTACACCGGCGCCGCAGATGTAGCTGCCCTGAAAGGCGATGAAGCCTACATGGGCGCCATGAAAAATGTGTGGGAAGACGTGGTCTATCGCAACATGTACATCACCGGCGGCATCGGATCTTCGGGCCGCAACGAAGGTTTCTCCAAAGACTATGACCTGCCTAATGAGCATGCGTACTGCGAAACCTGCGCCTCGGTGGGCATGGTGTTCTGGAACCAGCGCATGAGCTCCATGACCGGAGACAGCAAGTACGTAGACGTGCTGGAGCGCAGCCTTTACAACGGGGCGCTGGATGGTTTGTCCTTGAGCGGCGACCGGTTCTTCTACGGAAATCCGCTGGCCTCACGCGGAAACCACCAACGCAGCGAGTGGTTCGGGACGGCCTGTTGTCCGGCCAATATTTCCCGCCTCATCGCCTCGCTGGGTAATTACGTCTATGCGCAGTCCGGGAACGGGGTATGGGTGAATCTGTACATCGGGAGCCAGACCAACCTCAATACCCCCAACGGGAACCTTCCGCTGGAAATGAAAACGAATTACCCCTGGGAGGGCAAAGTGGACATCACACTGAATCCCGCCAAGGCTACGAATGCCCCGTTGCACCTGCGCATTCCCGGTTGGGTGCAGGGGGATCCGGTGCCCGGCGATCTGTACCGTTTCTCTGACAAGACCCCTTCTAAATTCACGTTGAAACTGAACGGGAAAGCCGTGCCCTACAAGATGGAGCGGGGTTACGCTGTAGTGGACCGCAAATGGAAAAAAGGCGATCACCTGGAGCTGAACCTACCTATGGAGGTGAAAAAGGTAGTGGCCAAAGACAGCCTGACCTACAACCAGAACAGAATCGCCCTGCAACGCGGACCGCTGGTGTACTGCGTGGAAGGCGTGGACAACGGCCAGGAAGCCTGGAACATGGTGGTGCCCGAGGATACCCGTTTTGAGGCTACTTTCAATAAACAGCTCCTAAACGGGGTGGTGGCTCTGAAAGCCGAAGTGCCGGTTATCTCCGTGAGTGCCGATGGTTTGTCTACCGTTACCCAAAGGAAAACCATCACTGCCATCCCTTACTATTCCTGGGCCAACCGCGGCAAAAGCCCCATGCAGGTCTGGTTACCCACCAAGATCAACGGCATCATGTTAAATTATACCCAGTGATAAAAGGTAGAGGCACGCTTGCTTGGATCCATGCTTTTCGCCAGGTCTGGGCCAGGGTGTACTCCTGAGTTTTGCAATATCTATTTTGGGCTTGTTTTCTGAAAATCGGGCCTGAGACACCTGATCAGTTTTCCTATATATATTAAATCACTTAGCGTGAGAATCTGTTTTTTGTCAGTCTTTTTTCTGCTGCTATGGGCTACCGCCGCGCAGGCGCAGACCAAAACGTTTACCCGACAGGATACCCTGCGGGGAAGTATCACCCCGGAGCGGGCCTGGTGGGATCTGGAGTATTACCACCTCAACGTGAAGGTGAACCCCGCCGATAGCACCATCCAAGGCATGAACGCCATCACCTACAAAGTTCTCTCGCCCAATCAGCGCCTGCAGGTAGATTTACAGCCACCCATGCAGATTGAAAAAGTAACACAGAACGGGAAAGAACTCACCTTCACCCGCGACGGAAACGCTTGGTTTGTGCAGTTAGATCAGAAACAGACGAAAGGTGCGGTGAACACCGTGGAGGTGTATTACGGCGGCAAACCGGTGGTGAGCAAGAACCCACCCTGGAGCGGCGGCATCACCTGGAAAAAAGACGCCAATGGCCAACCATTCGTGGCGAACTCCAACCAGGGCGACGGCGCCAGCTTGTGGTGGCCCTGCAAAGACCACATGTACGATGAGCCCGATAGCATGCAGATCAGCGTGACCGTGCCGGAGAACCTGATGGATGTCTCCAACGGGAAACTCCGGGGTGTGACCAAGAATACAGACGGTACCAAAACCTTCCACTGGTTTGTGGCCAACCCCATCAACAACTACGGGGTGAATCTGAGCATTGGCGACTACGTGCATTTCTCCGAGAAATACAAAGGCGAGAAAGGCCTATTGGATCTGGACTATTATGTGCTGAAAGAGAACCTGGAGAAAGCCAAGGTACAGTTCAAAGACGCGCCCCGCATGCTCAAGGCGTTTGAACACTGGTTCGGGCCGTATCCGTTCTATGAGGACGGTTTCAAACTGATTGAGGTACCTTACACGGGCATGGAGCACCAGAGTGCCGTGACCTACGGAAACGGGTACAAAAACGGCTACCGGGGCAAGGACCCCAGCGGGTCCACCGGCTGGGGCATGAAGTTCGATTTCATCATCATCCATGAATCGGGACACGAGTGGTTCGCCAACAACATCACCTACAAAGACATCGCCGACATGTGGATCCACGAGAGTTTCACCAACTACTCTGAGAACCTTTTTGTGGAGTATTACTACGGGAAGAAAGCCGGCCGCGAATACGTGATCGGAACCCGGGCCGCCATCGGGAACAAGCAGCCCATCATCGGCGAGTACAACGTGAACCACAAAGGCTCCGGCGACATGTATCCCAAAGGTGGCAACATGCTACACACGCTTCGGCAGGTAGTCAACAATGACAAAAAGTGGCGCGATATTCTGCGGGGGCTCAACAAAGAGTTCTACCACCAGACCGTGACCACCCAGCAGATTGAGAACTACCTGAGCAAACAAGTGGGCCGTGACCTCACCCCAGTCTTCAACCAATACTTGCGCGACATCCGGATTCCTAAGCTAGAATATCAGCTTGCCGGAAATTCCCTCAAGTACCGCTGGACCAACACCGTAGACGGGTTCAACCTACCTGTAAAAGTGTACCTGAACGGCAAAGAGAGATGGCTGGAGCCGGGTACCGCCTGGAAAGAACTCAGCGGCGTGAAAGCCGGAACAGAACTCACCTTGGACCCGAATTTCTATGTGGAGTCCTCCAGAAAGGAAAGCATCTAGGTTTTACAGCAGGTCTGCTAATATGGTATCAGGACATGCTAATATGCTGAACAGAAATTGCTTGTAATAAAGACATCTTGCCATACACATCCACTAATTACATCCAACTATGCATCTCTTCCTCCGCCTTTCTACAACCTCGCCTAGTAAGTATTCCGCGGCATTGAAACAGGTTCTGGTTTGTGCCCTCGTGCTTCTGGGTTCTGGCGCTGTGCAGGCGCAGGGAACCAAAGTTGATTATGAGCGGGCGGAGAAACTGAAAGTGGCCATGAACACGAAGGTGTTCTATGCGCCGTCCCGCTTCAGTTGGGAGAAGGGGAAAGATTCTTTCTGGTACATCCGGCAGACACCAAAAGGGAAAGAATTCATGTTGGTGAATGCTCAGAAGCGCTCCAAAAAGCCTGCCTTTGACCAGCAGAAACTAGCGAAGGAATTGTCTGTGGCACTGGGCAAACCGGTGGAGGCCTACAACCTGCCTTTCACGGAGATCACGTTGGTGGAGGATGGCAAAGCCCTGGAGTTTGTAGCCGAAGGAGCCAGGTGGCGAACCAACTTAGGGTCATACAAACTGCAGAACCTGGGCAAAGCCGAGGAAAGAGATAACCGTTATTGGGGAGACCGTTGGAGTGACCAAGGCAACAAGCCGGTACTTTCTCCGGACAAACAGTGGGAGGCCTTGATCAAGAATTACAACGTTTACATCCGTTCTGCAAAAGACAAGAAAGTGGAGCATCAGTTAAGCTTTGACGGTTCGGCAGGAGAGTACTATTCTTCTTTTCTGGAATGGTCCCCGGATTCAAAGAAACTAGCTACCAACCGGGTGAGGGCCAACAAGGAGCATCTGTTATACTTGATTGAATCATCGCCCTTAGACCAGTTGCAGCCTAAACTACATACCCGCAATTACCTGAAACCCGGCGATGCGCTGCCGCAAAGAGCACCCCAGCTTTTCTTGATTGAAGAGAAAAGGCAGGTTGCTGTTGATCCTTCTCTTTTCGGGGTAGGCCAGCAATATGACCTCTCTAACCCCAGCTGGCGGAAAGATGGGCGGGCGTTTACGGTAGAGTATAACCAGCGGGGACACCAGGCCTACAAGGTGCTGGAAGTGAATGCTGCCTCGGGTAAGGTGCGGGACCTGATTAAAGAGGAAAGCAAAACCTTCATTGACTACAGCGGCAAGAAATTCCGGCAGGATGTGGGTGATGGTAAGGAGATCATCTGGGCCTCTGAGCGCGATGGTTGGAACCATCTTTACCTCATAGACGGGGCCACTGGTCAAGTGAAAAACCAGATCACCAAAGGCGATTGGGTCGTGCGTGAAGTGGTGAACGTAGATGAGAAAAACCGCAGCATCGTTTTTGAAGGCAGCGGACGCGAGGCGGGGCAGGACCCATACCTGGTGCAGTACTACCGCGTAAATTTTGACGGCTCCGGCCTGACCGCCCTCACCAAAGAGGATGCCCACCACACCGGCACGTTCTCACCTGATTTCAAGTACTTCGTGGATAGCTATTCAAGAGTAGACAGCCCGCCGGTGACGGTGCTCAGAAGTGCCGCCGACGGAAAAGTGGTGATGGAGTTGGAGAAAGCCGATGCCTCTGAATTGCCAAAATCTGGCTGGAAAGCACCTGAGGTGTTTTCGGCCAAGGGCCGCGATGGGCAAACCGATATCTGGGGAATCTTGGTTCGGCCGACCAACTTTGACCCCGCTAAGACTTACCCAGTCATTGAATACATCTATGCCGGGCCGCACAGCGCGTTTGTACCCAAGACGTTCAACTCCGGCACCAGGCACATGCAGGAACTGGCCGAGTTGGGATTTGTGGTGGTGCAGATTGACGGCATGGGAACCTCTAACCGTTCCAAAGCCTTCCAGGACGTTGCCTGGAAAAACATTAAAGACGCTGGCTTCCCAGATCGCATTGCCTGGATGAAAGCTGCTGCTCAGAAGTATCCTTCCCTGGATTTAAGCCGGGTGGGAATTTATGGAACCTCGGCCGGAGGGCAGAGTTCGGCTGGAGCCTTGTTGTTCCATCCGGAGTTTTACAAAGTAGCCGTTTCTTCGGCGGGTTGCCATGACAACCGCATGGACAAGATGTGGTGGAACGAGCAGTGGATGGGTTTCCCCATTGGGCCAGAATACGCCGCGTCTTCCAATGTTGTCAACGCCCATAAACTGCAAGGCAAACTCATGTTGATTTTGGGCGAACTGGACGACAACGTTGATCCTGCGTCTACGCTGCAACTGGTAGATGCCTTGATCAAAGCCAACAAGAACTTTGACTTCCTGATGGTGCCCGGCATGGGCCACTCGTCCGGCGGAGAATACGGGGAGCACAAGCGTCGCGATTACTTCGTGAAGCACCTGCTGGGCATAGACCCGCCCGCCTGGGAGATCAAAGACCAGGAAAAAACGAAATCCTGATTTTAGCCCGAAAATTTTAAAACGGCTTCAAAACAGAATTTGACAAATCAGTTAACCCAAATTCCAGACGCTACACTTGGGTAGTTTCTACCAAAGAAAAGTCACTGGTGAATTTGGTGTTGTGGAGCTTCACAAACTCGGTAGGTGTGAAGTTGGTGATGTCTTTGAACTGGCGGTTGAAATAGGAGATGTTGTCATACCCGCATTCAAACGCCGTTTCCCTGATGTTCCATTTGTCTTCAATCAGAAGTTTGCAGGCGTGGCCAATCCTGATCTCGTTCAGGAACTGGGAGTACGTTTTCTGGGTGTGTTGCTTAAAATAGCGGCAAAACGCATTCACGCTCATGTTGGCCACGTTGGCGGCATCGCTGAGTTTGATGTCTTCGGTGAAGTTGTTCATGATGTAGTTGAAAACATCATTGATCTTGCGGTTATCAGACTCATTGAGGTTCGCGTTGAAACCCACCGAAGAAAGTGTTTCCAGGTCATCTGAGTTGGAGAGGAGGTTCAGGATAATGAGCACTTGGATAACCCGGTCAAACCCTTTCATCGCGCGCATGTCCTGAATCAGGGCCAACACCTTCTTGCGGGTTTCTCCTCCAATGAGTAAGCCCCGCTTGCTGTTGAGCAATAATTTCTGCAGCGCGTGGGCCTCGGGTAAAGAAAAAAGATTATCTTCAAAAGACGCAAGGTCCACAAAGACCGAGATGTTGATGGCTTTCAGTTCAGAGTCTGGTTCGTAGTATTTTTTATCGTTCCGGAACACATGGGGCAGGTTGGAACCTAAAAGAATGATATCACCGGCCTTGAAATTGCCAATGCTGTCGCCAATAAAACGGGTTCCGGTGCTTTCACAAATCACCATGATCTGCAATTCCGGGTGAAAATGCAGGTTCTCGTAGAAATGGCGCTGTGCATCATACTGAATCCGGACGGATTCCCCAGATGTTCTCGGAATTTTGAAATGTAAGGGTTTCATGGCATGGGTGAGAAAAAGTAAACGAAGAACGTACCTAAATTTAACCAACATAATTGATAAATCTGCACAGAAAGCCTAATTGATAATTCTGTATCACCAATGGGTAAAATGTAGGAATTCCCTTCAGCCCCTTTGAGGTAGTTTTGTTAAGCTCTTATAAAGGTCTAGAAATCGTAAAATCTAATACAGTAACATAAAAAAAGCACGCCATGAATGTACAATGGAAAGGAGTTTTCCCTGCTGTCACCACCAAGTTCACGGAGCATGACCGACTTGATATTCCTGCATTTCTGACCAATATTGAGGCTCAGCTGAATGCCGGGGTGGAAGGTATCATTTTAGGGGGTACCTTAGGGGAAGCCAGCACCTTGACAGATGAAGAAAAAGCAACCCTGGTAAAAGAAACAGTGGCTTTTGTGGGCGGGAAGGTGCCCGTGATCATGAACGTGGCCGAGCAGTCCACTGCCAAAGCGATTCAGGCGGCTGAGGATGCCCGGAAAAACGGCGCGAGTGGGTTGATGCTGTTGCCGCCCATGCGCTACAAAGCCGATGACCGGGAAACTGTGGCTTATTTTAAGGCAATCGCCCAGTCCACGCCACTACCTATCATGATTTACAACAACCCCGTGGACTACCGCATTCTGGTAACCTTGGACATGTTTGAAGAGCTTGCCTCCGAAGACAACATTCAGGCGGTGAAAGAATCTACCCGCGACGTAGGCAACATCACCAAGATGAAGACCCGTTTCGGCGATAGATTTAAGGTTCTTTCGGGCGTAGATACCATTGCCCTGGAAAGCCTGGTGCTGGGTGCCGATGGTTGGGTAGCTGGTTTAGTCTGCGCTTTCCCCGCTGAGACCGTAGCCATTTACAACCTGGTAAAAGCGGGCCGCTTAGAGGAAGCCGTAAGCATTAACCGGTGGTTCTATCCGCTGTTGGAATTAGACATCCATCCTAAACTGGTGCAGAACATCAAACTAGCAGAAGTCTGCACGAATCTGGGAACCGAAGCAGTGCGTCTGCCGCGTCTGCCTTTAGAAGGTGCTGAACGCGAACAAGTTCTGGCCATCATTAACGAGGCCTTGGAGAACCGTCCGGTTTTGCCTGATTTCAAAAAAGAAAAACATCTTATATCCTTATAGAAACCTAAGCCCATGTGAATGCACGTGGGCTTAGGTATTATAGGGCCATCTTGTTAGCTGTCCAAGACCTATAATGGTCAGGACCAATTAAAACGGAGGTAAAATAATGCCCAATACGTCGTTAGACCAGGTACTTCAAACCGCAGAGAACACCTTTCATTCTTATAAAAAAGCATCCGCTAAGACCAAAGCTAATTTCCTGAGAGCAATTGCTACTGAGATAGAAGCACTAGGCGAGGAACTGTTGCAGGTGGCCAGCCAGGAATCCAATCTGCCCTTGGCGCGATTGACTGGAGAACGGGGCCGGACCACAAACCAACTCAAGTCTTTCGCTGATCTTCTGGAGAGGGGTGATTGGCTGGAAGCCACCATTGACCCCGCCTTGCCCGACAGAAAACCCCTGCCCAGAGCCGATTTACGCCGTATGCTGTTCCCTTTGGGGCCGGTAGTGGTGTTTGGTGCCAGCAATTTTCCATTAGCCTTCTCTACCGCTGGCGGAGACTCTGCCTCGGCGTTAGCGGCTGGTTGCCCGGTGGTGTACAAAGAGCATCCGGGTCATCCTAAAACCTCGCAGATGGTGTTTGGGGCTATTCAGAAAGCCCTTGAGTCAAGCGGCTTGCCGGCTGGTGTATTTCAGCACGTCAGCGGCGGTATTGAGGTAGGGCAGGAGCTGGTGAAGCATCCTAAAACCAAGGCGGTGGCATTCACAGGTTCTTACAAAGGCGGCAAAGCCATCTTTGACATGGCCAGCCAGCGGGAGCAACCTATTCCGGTGTATGCCGAGATGGGAAGCATCAACCCCATTTTAGTGCTACCCGAAAAAGCGGAATCAGAAACAGCCGCTTTAGCGGAACAGGCGGCTGCCTCTGTATTGCAGGGCGTAGGGCAGTTCTGCACCTGTCCTGGTCTGGTGTTTTACCCCCAGTCCTCAACCACAGAAGCCTTTTTGGATCTCCTTTCCCAAAAACTAAGCGAATCTACCGGCGATAAAATGCTGCATGAAGGCATCTCCAAGAATTACTATCAAGGCTTAACCCGCCTTTTGGCAGAAAGCGGAGTAGAGACCCTGGTAACCGCCGAGGAAGATGTATTGACCGGCAACGCTGCCCTGGCCAGAACTACTGTAAACGAGTGGCTGAAAAACACGGCCTTGCAGGAAGAGGTGTTCGGTCCGTTTACCTTGGTGGTGACCTACAAAGACTTGCAGGAATTAGAGCAAGCGGCAGAAGTGCTGCAAGGCCAATTGACCTGTACCATCTGGGGAACGAACAATGAACTTGCTTCCGCTGGAAACCTGGTAGACACCGTGCGCGAGAAATGCGGCCGACTGTTGTTCGCCGGCGTGCCGACAGGCGTGGAGGTAAGCCCCGCCATGACCCACGGCGGACCGTTCCCGGCTACCTCAGACAGCCGCAGCACCTCGGTGGGGACCAACGCCATCAAGCGGTTTGCTAGGCCCATTACCTTCCAATCGGCACCGCAGGAACTCCTGCCCAATGAATTAAAAGATCAGAACCCCCTTTCCATCTGGCGTACCGTGGATGGACAACTCACCAAAGACAGCATTTAACCCCTTATGGCAAGAAAAACCTTTTTCTGTATTGATGCCCATACCTGCGGAAACCCGGTACGCCTGGTAGCTGGCGGCGGACCTGTTTTACAAGGCGCCAACATGAGCGAAAAGCGCCAGCACTTCTTACAAGAATTTGACTACATCCGGAAAGGCCTCATGTTTGAACCCCGCGGCCATGATATGATGTCGGGGAGCATTCTGTACCCGCCGCATGATTCGGAGAATGATGTAGCGGTTTTGTACATTGAGACCAGTGGTTGCCTGCCCATGTGCGGACACGGCACCATCGGTACTGTGACCATTGCCATTGAAGAAGGCCTGATCACGCCTAAAACGCCCGGCGAATTGCGCCTGGAAGCTCCGGCCGGCCTGGTGAAAATTCAATACAAACAGGAAGGAAAAAAGGTAAAATCCGTAAAATTGACCAACGTGGCCTCCTACCTGGCCGCCGAGGGTCTGACGGTGGAATGTCCGGACCTAGGCGAACTGACCATTGATGTGGCCTACGGCGGAAACTTCTACGGCATCATTGATCCGCAGGAGAATTTCCCGGGCCTGCAGGAGTTTACCGCCGATAAGCTGATTGCTTGGAGCCGCGTTATCCGGGAGCGGATGAACGAAAAGTACAGCTTCGTGCATCCGGAGAATCCCACCATCAAAGGCATGTCGCACGTGCTCTGGACCGGCGATACCTTGCAACCCACCTCCACGGCCCGTAACGCGGTTTTCTACGGCGACAAAGCCATTGACCGGTCGCCCTGCGGCACCGGAACCTCGGCGCGCATGGCCCAGTGGTACGCTAAAGGCAAGTTGAAACCCGGCGATGTGTTTGTGCATGAAAGCTACATCGGATCTATTTTCAACGGCACCATTGAAGGCGAAACTACGGTCGCCGGCAAACCAGCCATTCTGCCCGGCATTGAAGGCTGGGCTATTGTTACAGGGCTCAACACCATCTTCTTTGATGATGAAGACCCTTATGTCCACGGATTCCAAGTGATTTAATATGAGTAGAGTTACCATTGTGGGGGGCGGCATCATCGGCCTTTTTACAGCATATTACTTAGTAGAAGAAGGCTTCGAGGTCACCATCCTGGACAAAGGAGACATGGCCAACAGTTGCTCCATTGGGAACGCCGGCATGATCGTGCCCAGCCACATCGTGCCGCTGGCCTCGCCGGGCATCATTGCGAAAGGCATGAAGTGGATGCTCTCCTCAACCAGCCCGTTTTACATCCATCCCCGGTTGGATTATCGCTTAGCGCAGTGGTGCCTGCTGTTCTACAAAGCGGCCACTAAAAAGCACGTGGAATACAGCATTCCGTACCTGAAAAACCTGAGTCTCTACAGCCGAAGCCTGTACGGGGAATTCGCCGGGCAGCATAACTCGCCGGAAGTAGGCTTCCAGGAAAAAGGACTCTTGATGCTGTTTAAAACCGAGGAAGCCGCCCATGAAGAAGTAGAATTTGCGCACCTGGCCCGCAAACACGGTCTGGAAACCGACATCTTGTCTCCGGACGAAGTGCGACAAATGGAGCCGTACGCCGGAATGGACGTGTGCGGTGGGGTCTTTTTCCCCGGAGATGCGCACCTGAACCCGGCGCAGCTGCATGCTTACTTAATCAGGCACCTGGAGAAAAAAGGCGTGAAGATCGTGCGCCACGCCGAGGTACTGGACTTTGCCACCTCGGGCCGTTCCGTCACTTCTGTGATCACCGACAAAGGCGAGTTTGCCTCTGACCAGGTGATCATCGCGGCTGGTAACTGGGCTGGCGAGGTAGCCCGTAAACTCAAGATCAACATGCCCATGCTGGGCGGCAAAGGCTACAGTTTCCTCACGAAGAATTCTCCTGCCATCCAGCGGCCCGCCATCCTTACCGAGGCTCGGGTAGCGGTGACGCCGTTTGGGGATCAGATCCGGTTTGGCGGCACCATGGAAATCACCAATGACAACACCAGCATCAACCTGAATCGGGTGAGAGGGATTCACAACTCCATCTCCAAGTACTACGGCGGTTTTCAAGCCGATTTTCCAGAAAAAGACAAAATCTGGAGCGGGTTGCGTCCGTGCTCGCCGGATGGGTTGCCCTACATTGGCGCTACCAGCCGCTGGAACAATGTGCTGTTCGGTACCGGCCACAGCATGATGGGCCTCAGCCTGGCCCCGGCTACCGGCAAGTTGCTCACCGAAGAACTCATGAACCGGAAATCATCGGTGGCCATAGACGCCTTCTCGCCGGACCGGTACAGTTAACATCTTAGCAGGTTCCTCTCTCCCAGGGAGAGGGGAACCTCCGTTACCCTGTTCACCTAAGATCCTTAAGCCCTTTCTGAAAACCATGACCCACCGTTGCCCCCGTTTCCTGAAGCTTTCTTTTTTACCCCTTGCCTTTACTTTCCTCAGTTCTGGTACCATCCATGCCCAGAGCTCTAATGCTTTGTATGAGCAGACAAGCGAGGTGAACAACCTGCTGGTAAAATTGAAAGCCGATGAAGGGAGTCTGCGGCGGTTCTATTTCATGGAGAACTCACCTGAGTTTACGGCCCGTTTTCAGAAATTATACCAGGAATACCAGCAGCAGCTGAACACCCTAAATTACGATCAGTTAAACACCGGCAGCAGAGTAGATTATCTGCTCACCAAACGGAACCTGGCCGAGGAATTGCGCCTGCTGGACGTGGCCGCCCAAGAGTACAGCCAGATCAGCAAATGGGTGCCGTTCGCCGAAAAGATCTACGCCCTGGAGAAACCGCGCCGCCGCGGCCTAAACGTGGACGGCCAGAAAATTGCCGCCGAGCTGAACCTGATTGAGAAAAGCCTAACCATTTCTAAAACTGCTTTGGAGGCTGAACCGCGGTTAGACCGGGACCTGTCCTACCGCTTGCAAGGTGTCACGCTGGACTTGAAAGATGCCCTAAAAAGTGTCTACACGTTCTACTATGACTACGAGCCCAGCTTCTCTTGGTGGACCAAAGAACCCTACAAGAAAGTAGACACCCTGCTCACCCAGTACGCGGCCTTGGCCGAGAAAAAAGGCAAGATTCCCGCCAAAGGCCAGAAGATAGACCAGAGCGGCATCGTGGGCAACCCTATTGGCAAAGACGAGTTGATCCGTCAGCTTCAGTATGAGATGATCCCCTACACCCCCGAGGAACTGATTGACATCGCCAATAAGGAATTCGCTTGGTGCGATCAGGAAATGCTCAAAGCCTCGCAGGAGATGGGGTTTGGGAAAGACTGGCACGCTGCTTTGGAAAAAGTCAAGAATCTGTACGTACCCGCGGGTAAACAGCCCGAAGCCATGCTGGATTTGTACAACCAGTCGGTGGCGTTCCTGAAAGAGAAGGATTTGATCACCATTCCGCCCGTAGCCGAGGAGACTTGGCGCATGCTAATGATGAGCCCCGAGCGGCAACTGGTGAACCCCTTTTTCCTGGGCGGCGAGACGTTCATCATCTCCTATCCCACCAGCACCATGGCCCATGAAGACAAACTCATGAGCATGCGCGGCAACAACCCGCACTTCTCCCGCGCCACCGTGCACCATGAGCTTATCGCCGGTCACCACTTACAGGGTTTCATGAACAACCGCTACAAAGCCTACAGAGACTTCAACACGCCCTTCTGGACCGAAGGTTGGTCGCTCTACTGGGAGATGCTGCTTTGGGACCAGAAGTTTCCCCGCTCTGCCGAGGACCGCGTTGGCATGCTTTTCTGGCGGATGCACCGCTGCGCCCGCATCATCTTCTCCCTGAATTATCACCTGGGAAAATGGACCCCGCAGGAGTGCATTGACTTCCTGGTGGACCGCGTAGGCCACGAACGCGCCAATGCCGAAGGCGAGGTGCGCCGCTCCTTTGAGGGCCGGTACAGTCCCTTGTACCAGCTGGCCTACATGATCGGTGGGCTGCAATTCTACGCTCTGCACAAAGAACTGGTGCAGAGCGGCAAAATGACAAACAAGCAGTTTCATGATGCCGTTATCCAGGAAAACAACATGCCAGTGGAGATGGTCCGCGCCATCCTGCTCAACCAGCAACTACCCAAAGATTTTGTTTCTAACTGGCGCTTCTACGGCAATGCCAACGGAAAATCCGCTTCCAGAAAATAAGTACGTTGGAATAGGTATGTCCTATGGTGCGGCATCCTTTTCAACCTTTGATTTAAGCCCATTTATTGGAAAGTAGGCCAAAACAAGGTTTGTCCTAAACAAGCACTTGGAGGCTCTTTTAAAAAATACGATACTGCAGTTGAATCCTCTTCAATAAATCTATGCATAACAGGCCACGCCACTCTTCCAGAAAACCACTTTTCCTCTTACTTCTTCTACTGCTGGCTTTGGGCCTTCCGGGTTTCGCGCAGCAGCGGGGCGGCGTGTTTTGGCTTAAATCTGGGAATACCTATGTGGTGCCGGAGGAGGGGAGCATAACCGCCTATACTTTGCCAGGTAAAACCAAACAGGTGCTGGTGGAGAAGGGCCAGTTAGTGCCCGCCGGGAAAACCGAGCCTTTGAGGGTGCGCAGTTTCGCTTTCTCAGACGATGAACAGAAAGTGCTGTTGTTTACCAATACCCAAAAAGTATGGCGCTATCACACCCGCGGCGATTACTGGGTCTATGACCGACAAACAAAGAAGTTGCAGCAGCTCGGCGCCGGGCGGCCGGTCTCCTCGCTGATGTTCGCCAAGTTCTCGCCAGACGGCAAGCAGGTGGCGTACGTGAGCGAGAACAATATTTATGCAGAGGACATCGCCTCGCAACAGGTAAAACAGCTCACCACTGACGGCACCCGCAAACGCATCAACGGTACGTTTGACTGGGTCTATGAAGAGGAGTTCGCCTGCCGCGATGGTTTCCGCTGGAGCCCTGATAGCAAGAAGATCGCGTTCTGGCAGATAGATGCCTCAGACGTGAAAGATTACTTCATGTTCAACCTCACCGATGGCGTTTACTCCAAGGTATTGCCGGTGGAATATCCGGCGGCTGGGGAAGCCCCTTCGCCCTACAAAATTGGCGTGATAGACGTGGCCGCCGGCGCTACCAAATGGATGGACGTGCCCGGTGATCCCCGCCAGAATTACGTGCCCCGCATGGAGTGGGCTGCCAATGCCAACGAGATCATCTTGCAGCAACTGAACCGCAAGCAGAACGAGAGCAAATTGTTCCTCTGCAACGCTACTACCGGCAAAGCCACCAACATCCACTCGGAAAAAGACCAAGCCTGGATTGATGTGATTTCCACCTGGGACAGCAATTACAACAATGGCGGCTGGGACTGGCTGAACAACGGCAAAGAGTTCCTGTGGGCGAGCGAGAAAGACGGCTGGCGTCACTTGTACCGCGTAAGCCGCGACGGTAAAAAGGAATCCCTAATCACCAAAGGCGCTTATGATGTCATGTCCATCGTGAACGTGAACGAGCCGGAAGGCTACGTGTATGTGATGGCCTCGCCGGAGAATGCCACCCAGAAATACCTGTACCGCGTGAAGCTGAACGGCAAAGGCAAACTGGAACGGCTTTCCCCAGCCTCGCAACCTGGTACGCACCAGTACACCGTGTCACCCAACGCCAAGTTTGCCTTCCACAGTTTTTCCAGCCATTACACCAGACCCGCCTCAGAATCCATCTCCCTGCCCGACCATAAAGCCCTGGGTGGCACCAGTGCGGTAGAACAGGCCCTGGCCCAATCCAATAAAGCCAATTCACCGGTGGAGTTCTTCAAGGTAAAAACTTCCGAAGGCGTGGAAATGGATGCCTGGATGGTGAAGCCTACCAACTTCGATCCGAAGAAGAAATACCCGGTGGTGTTCCAGGTCTACACCGAGCCCGCAGGCCAAACGGTGCTGGACAGCTATGGCACCGGCAGGAACAACCTTTATCAAGGCAACATGGCGGATGATGGCTACGTGTACGTGTCCGTGGACAACCGGGGCACGCCCGGTCCGAAGGGCCGTGACTGGCGCAAAAGCATCTACCGCAAAGTGGGCCAACTCAACATCAAAGACCAGGCGATGGCTGCGCAGGAGATTCTGAAGCAACCTTTCCTTGATACTTCCCGGGTGGCAGTGTGGGGCTGGAGCGGCGGCGGCTCGGCCACGCTCAACCTGCTGTTCCAATACCCGCAGATTTACAAAACCGGCATCTCCGTGGCGGCAGTGGGCAACCAGCTTACCTATGACAACATTTACCAGGAGCGCTACATGGGGCTGCCGCAGGAAAACCTTGAAGATTTCGTGAACGGATCGCCCATCACCCACGCCAAAAACCTGAAAGGCAACCTGCTCTACATCCACGGCACCGGCGATGATAACGTGCACTATAACAACGCCGAGCAGCTCATCAACGAGTTGATCAAGCACAACAAGCAGTTTCAGATGATGCCGTATCCCAATAGGTCGCACAGCATTTCAGAGGGCGAAGGCACCTCTGAACACCTGGCCACTTTGTTTACCAATTACCTGAGGCAATATTGTCCGCCGGGCGGAAAATAAGCATTCATCCTGCTGTCCTACATTGGACCAGATACATTTTTAAGCTGATTTTCTGAAATCAGCTTAAAAATGTATCTGGTCAATTCTTTAGTAAAACAAAATAAAATTTCATGCAACGAAACCTCCTCGGGAAAATTCTGACCCTACTGCTGTGTCTCTGGTTCACCTGCACAGCCGCTTTCGCGAAAGACTATTTGCTTACCTCTCCCGATAAGAACATCCAGATAAAAGTAAGCGTCACGGATGTGATCAAGTGGTCGGTGGCCCGGAAAGGGGAGACCGTGTTGTTGCCGAGTCCGTTGAGCATGACCCTGATTTCAGGGGAGAAGTTGGGCATTAACCCGAAGGTGCAGAAGGACAGCAGGAAATCAGTAAAGGAATCCATTACGGCGGTAGTGCCGGTGAAGAACCGCTTGATCCCCGATGTCTACAACGAGCTGAAACTGCAGTGCAAAGGCGGCTACTTGGTGCATTTCCGGGCTTATAACGATGGTGCCGCGTACCGGTTTGAAACCAACCTCCCCACTAAGGAAATCGAGGTACAGCACGAAACCGCCGATTTCCAGATGGGTGGCAACTACCAAGTGTACTGGCCTCAGGAAAAAGACCCAGAGTTTCAGTCGCATTACGAGGCTACTTTCAAAGACACCACGCTAGCCTCCATCAGCAGCCAGCAGTACGGGTACTTGCCCCTGATGTTTACCTCTGCGAAGGGCACCAAAGTGCTCCTGACCGAATCTGATTTGTACGATTATCCTAACTTGTTTCTGTTCGGAACAGGCGGCCAACGGCTCACGTCAGCCTTTCCCAAAGTGATTCTGGAGTCTCAACTGAAACCCAGAAGTGACCGCAGCGAGCAGATCACCCGCAAAGCCGGGTACATCGCCCGCACCTCCGGCAAAAGAATGTTTCCGTGGCGTACGCTCATCGTCACTGATGACAAAGGCCTGCTAGAAACGGAACTGGTGTACAAACTGGCCACTCCCAACGTGCTGCAGCAGACCGCTTGGATCAAGCCTGGGAAAGTCGCTTGGGACTGGTACAACTATAACAACATTTACGGCGTGGATTTCAGGGTCGGCGTGAACACCGATACCTACAAATACTACATCGACTTCGCGGCCCAATACGGCTTGGAGTACATCATTCTGGACGAGGGCTGGTCGGCGGCCACCACCAACCTGATGGCGCCCAACAAAGACCTGGACCTGGAGGCGCTCATGCAGTACGCCAACAGCAAGAAGGTGGGCGTGATCTTGTGGGCCCTTTGGAACACCCTGGACAAAGACATTGACGGGATTCTGGACCAGTTTGTGAAATGGGGTGTGAAAGGGGTGAAGGTAGATTTCATGGCGCGCGGTGATCAGTACATGGTCAATTACTATGAGCGCGTAGCCAAAGCCGCTGCCCAGCGCCAACTGCTGGTGGATTTGCACGGCGCCTACAAACCCGTAGGGCTGAACCGGAAGTACCCCAACGTGCTGAGTTACGAGGGTGTGAAAGGGCTGGAGAACAACAAATGGAGCGACATCATCACCCCCACGCACAATGTCACGCTGCCCTTCACCCGCATGGTGGCTGGACCCATGGATTTCACGCCCGGCGCCATGGTGAATACCACCAAGGTGGGCTTCAAAGACGTGTTTAACCAACCCATGAGCCAGGGCACGCGGGCGCACCAGGTGGCCATGTACGTGATTTACGAAAGTCCGCTGCAGATGCTCGCCGACAGCCCCACCAACTACCTCAAGGACCCGGAGTGCACCAGGTTCATCAGCCAGATTCCCACCACCTGGGACAAAACTGTGGCGCTTGCTGGGAAGTCCGGGGAGTATGTGGCCATGGCACGGAAAAACGGTAAGAACTGGTACATCGGCGGCATGACCAACTGGGATGCCCGGGACCTGAGTCTTCCGCTCGTGTTCCTGGACGGAAAGACGTATCAGATGGAAATCCTCCGCGACGGCATCAACGCCGATCGTCATCCGCAGGACTACAAAATCGAAACCAAAACAGTAAAAGCTGGGGAGACGATCCAGGTGAAAATGAGCGGTGGTGGCGGCTGGGCCGCTATCCTCCGGCCGGTGGAATAACCTTCCCCGTTTTAGGGCTGATTTTTCAAAAGTTGGCTTAACCTAGGTATTGGTGCAAATTAAATAACACCTCTTGATTACACCTCTTGTCATCTTGGAAAGATCTTGTGGGCGAACTTGTGAAGCTATGTTTAGACGCTACTATCGCTTGCCACTAAGATCCTTTCAAAATGACAAAGAGAAGAGGAGGTCTGCTTATTTTAATCCATTTACTTGATAAAAACGGATGGAGTAGATTACATCCGAAACTACATTCTACTAACAAATAATTTCTGCCAGTTTTAGACTTTCTTTTGGTAAAACAGCCTTAAAGCTCAAGCTGGCATCATTCGATTAAACATCATGATTTTTTCTTCTCATCCTGCTTCCCCTTCGCTACTTTCTCTTTTCAAAAGAATAGCTCCTTTGTTGTTCCTAATTACCGGTATAGCGGCGCGGGCGCAGGCTCCTATGTGGCTGGACGAACGCCGGAACGAGGAGCACCGAATGCCTATGCACAGTTCGTATGAAGTGTATGAGACTGAGGCAGCCTTGCAGAAAGCGGACTGGAAAACATCTGCCAATTACCTGAACTTAAACGGCGACTGGAAATTCAAATGGGTGGAGAACCCCGCAGATCTGCCCGCTCGCTTTGAAGCGACAGATTTCAACGACAGCCAATGGAAAACCTTCCAGGTACCGGGAAACTGGGAGGTAAATGGCTATGGCTTCCCTATTTATTCCAGCGCCGGATTTGAGTTTACGTACCTAATGCGTCCCAATCCGCCGGTGGTGCCCATGCAGGAAAACCCCACGGCTGTGTACCGCCGCGAGATCACCTTGCCCCAGAACTGGAAAGGCAAGCAGGTGGTGCTGCACATCGGGGCGGCCAAATCAAACCTGGCGGTATGGGTGAACGGCACTTACGTAGGTTACGGCGAAGACAGCAAACTTCCCTCTGATTTTGATGTCACCTCTCACCTAAAACCCGGCAAGAACCTGATTGTCCTCAAACTTATGCGCTGGTGTGATGGTACCTACCTGGAAGATCAGGACATGTGGCGCCTCAGCGGCATCACCCGCGACTGTTACCTGTTGGCCCGCAACCCGGTGCACCTGTATGATGTGGAACTAACCCCTGATCTGGATGATGCCTATAAGAACGCTTCTTTGCGCGTAAAGCTTAAACTAAACCAGAAACCCACTCAGCCCATCTCCGCTGACTTTCAGCTGTTAGAGGGAAAGAAACTCATCAAGCAACAACAGATCACTTTTACCTCAGACTCCGCCGTTTTCAATCTGGCAGTGACCGCTCCCAAATTGTGGTCCGCTGAGACCCCGAATCTGTACCACGCCATCATCCGGCTGAAAGACGAGAAAGGCACTGTCACCGAGATCATTCCGCAGCGGGTGGGCTTTAGAGAGGTGGAAATCAAAGGCGGAAAGCTGCTGGTCAACGGCAAGCCAGTGCTGGTGAAAGGCGTGAATCGCCACGAAACCGATCCTAAAACGGGGCAAACTATTTCCAAAGAAGCCATGCTGCGCGACATTAAACTCATGAAGCAGTTCAACATTAACGCCGTGCGCACCAGCCATTACCCCAACGATGAGTATTGGTACGAGCTCTGCGATACCTACGGCCTGTACGTGGTAGACGAGGCCAACATTGAATCGCACGGCATGGGCTATGACATCACCAAAACCGTGGCCAACAAACCCTCCTGGGAAGACGCGCACCTGATGCGGGTACAACGCATGATGGAGCGGGACAAAAACCATCCGTCTATTATTGTCTGGAGTATGGGAAACGAGGCCGGAAACGGGTACAACTTCTACCGGTCTTACCTCTGGATGAAAGCCCGTGATGCTTCCCGTCCGGTCCAATATGAGCGCGCCGTAGCGGATTACAGGACCTTTACCTGGGAGTGGAACTCAGACGCGATTGTGCCCATGTACCCCACCCCCGAGGGGATGGCAGCCTACGCCAAGGCTAACCCCGTGCCAGAGCGGCCCTTCATCATGTGTGAGTACGCCCACGCCATGGGCAACTCCCTAGGCAATTTCACCGATTACTGGAAGCTAATTAGAGAGAACAAGCACGCATTTCAAGGAGGTTTTATCTGGGATTTCGTGGACCAAGCCTTTCAGGAGGTGAACGCCGCCGGCGACACCATTTACACCTATGGCGGTGACTACGGTCCAAAGGACCGAGGAGTACCCTCAGATAAGAACTTCCTTT
Source organism: Rufibacter sp. JT3400010 (assembly GCF_054956755.1). Taxonomy (NCBI): domain Bacteria; kingdom Pseudomonadati; phylum Bacteroidota; class Cytophagia; order Cytophagales; family Hymenobacteraceae; genus Rufibacter; species Rufibacter sp. JT3400010. The sequence continues at coordinate 37,375 of NZ_JBUDXA010000031.1, forward strand.
GCAACGGGATTTTTTACGCCAACCGGGAACCGTATCCGCATGCCTGGGAAATGAAGAAAGTGTACCAGGACATCCACTCTTCGTTGGTGAACCCCACCACCATTGCGGTGTACAACGAGAAGCTGTTCACCCAGCTGGAGAACGTAAAGCTGGAATGGGAACTAGTGGTGGACGGCGTCAAAAAGAAATCGGGCGAAATCGCTAATCTGAAAGTAGGCCCGCAGAAAACCGCTCAGGTGAAAGTGCCCGTTAAACTTCCCAACTCTGGCGAGGTTTTCCTGAATCTAACCTACAAACTCAAGAACGCCGAGCCATTGGTACCTGCCGGCCATATCATTGCCACAGAGCAGTTGACCTTGCGCAAGAGCAGCCCGCAACAACTGACCTTGAAAGGACAAGCAGCCGTGCAAGTGAAAGAATCGGCCAATACCCTTACCATTCCGCTCGCATCTGGTTCTATCAGCTTTGACAAGAAAACCGGTTGGTTAAGTCAGTACGTGGTGGAGGGTGTGAATTACCTAGAGGCTGGTACTGCCCTGAAAAACAACTTCTGGCGGGCGCCCAATGACAATGACTTCGGGGCCGGGCTGCAAACGAAGCTGAAGGTCTGGAAAAACGCTTCGCAGCAGGCTCAACTGCAGAAACTTACGTCCTCAGAAAAGGACAAGGTGGTAACGGTGGAGGCCGTGTACACCCTTCCGGAAGGGTCAGGCCAGCTATCGGTGCAGTACCAATTGAACAATGCCGGCGAGATGCTGGTACGGCAGCACCTGCAAGCTGATACTTCCAAAAATGTTGTGATGCTGCCCCGTTTCGGGATGCAGTGGATTCTGCCGGCCGGTTTCAACGCTGTGGAATTCTACGGCCGGGGTCCGCACGAGAACTACCAGGACCGGAATTTCAGCGCGCATTTGGGTGTGTACAAGCAAACCGTAGCGGAGCAGTATTTCCCCTATGTGCGTCCGCAGGAGACCGGAAACAAAACCGACATCCGTTGGTACAAAGTCACAAATAACGCCGGAAACGGTTTGCTGGTGACCTCAGACCAGCCCCTCAGCATGAGTGCCCTGCATTACTTCGACCAGGATTTGGATGATGGAGATGAGAAACAGCAACGGCACGCCGGGGAGTTGAAGCCCAGACCCCAAACCCAGCTAAATATAGATCTCGCCCAAATGGGCGTTGGTGGGGTAGACAGCTGGCGTTCCTGGCCCTTGGAGAAGTACCGCCTGCCGTACGCCTCCTATGAAATGCAGTTCATGATAAAGCCCATCTCGGGATCTGCCCAGCCGCAGGCTCAGTTTAAAAGTAAATAGCATTAGAGGTCGTTTTAGAGGTGTTTTTTGTAAAATTGCCCTTAAACGACTCCGCATCAACGGCCTGCAGCGGCAGCGGGGTTCAACAGGAATTTAAAGAACCAGGGTGTTCCCAATCCTACCAATCGGAAGCGCTTTTCGGTGAGGTTCGGGCATCTGACATGAGATATAAGTATGTTCAACAAAGAAACGTATGTAAGCCGGAGAGAACGGCTGAAAAAGCAAGTAGGAAGTGGGGTGATTGTGTTGCTGGGCAACGAGCAGAGCAGCATGAACTACAAAGACAATTGGTATCCTTTCCGGCAGGACAGTACCTTCCTATACTTCTTCGGGATTGATCGTGCCGGATTAGTAGCGGTGCTGGATGTAGAAGCGGATGCTGAAATCATGTTCGGGGATGAGCTAACGCCGGATGATATTGTCTGGATGGGTCCGCAGAAATCCATCCGGGAGCAAGCCAGCGAAGTAGGGGTTTTCGCGACCAATCCGCTGTCTTCCCTGGAATCCTTTTTCCCGGAAGCTTTGGCGAAAAAGCGCGAAATCCACTTTCTGCCGCCTTACCGGCCGGAGAACCTATTGAAACTAAGTGCCTGGCTGCAAACCTCACCGGCTTCTATTAAGTCCATGGTATCGGTGCCGTTGATCAAAGCCATCGTGGCCCAGCGGTCCATCAAAACTCCGGAAGAGGTGGTGGAAATTGAGAAAGGCATCAACACCACCGGCGAGATGCTGAAAACGGCCGCCCTTCTGGCCCGGGCCGGAATGACCGAGGCCGAGCTGGCGGGCCAACTGCAGGCCATCGCTATCAGGGACGGCGGGAACCTGGCTTTCCCCACCATCTTGACGGTGAATGGCCAGATTCTGCACAACCATTACAGCCCTACCCAACTGCAGGAAGGGCAATTGGTACTGGTAGACTGCGGCGCGGCCTCGGCCATGCATTACTCCGGCGACATGACCCGTACTTTCCCCGTGAACCAAACCTTTTCGGCCCTGCAAAAGGAAATGTTCCAAGTGGTGCTGACGGCCTACGAGCAAGCCGTTGCCATGCTGAAACCCGGCGTGCAATACAAAGACGTGCACCTGCAGGCCTGTGCCTCGCTCGTAGACGGACTCAAACAATTCGGCCTCATGAAAGGCGATACACAGGAAGCCGTGGCGCAAGGGGCCCACGCGTTGTTTTTTCCCTGCGGCTTGGGCCACATGCTGGGCCTGGATACCCATGACATGGAAGACTTGGGAGAGGAATATGTAGGCTACGCCGAGAACCAGAAAAAAAGTACCCAATTCGGGTTAAAGTCTCTGCGACTGGCCCGCGCCTTGGAGCCCGGCTTCGTTTTGACGGTGGAACCCGGCCTTTACTTTAACCCTGATCTGATCGATCTGTGGGCGGCGGAGAAGATGCACGCTGACTTCATCAACTATGACAAGGTCGCAGGCTACAAAGATTTCGGCGGTATCAGGATTGAAGAGGACTTTCTCATCACCTCGGAGGGAAGCAGGCTCTTGGGAAATCCTGTTCCAAGAAATATGGAAGAATTCAGGAGTTCTGCGGGTTGAGAGCAATTTCAGTTACCGGAACATCTACATAGATATAAAAACGGCCACTTACATACGCGTAAGTGGCCGTTTTGCTTTTCAGCTTTTTGCTCAGTTGTGTTTTCAAGGTGTTTTTAGGAAAGTAGGCAAAAAACCGTTGATAGGTATTTGACAGAGATTGATGTTAACTCTATGTTAATATGGTGGAAGCATCGGCTAATATCCGGTCAGGGGAAGTGGTTTAGGAAAACTATATTTGGTTGTATAAAAGGTGTCTTCTTGACACGCATTTTCACTGGCAGACCAGTGCTGGTTTTCCATTCTTCCCCCAGTATCCAAAGCCTTAACGTTTGACACTATGTTCTTCAACAGATTCATGGCCATTGCCCTCACCGGGTTTGTGATTATCGCCAAACCCGCAGTGGCGCAGCACCAGCACAATGATTATCCCATCCAGCCGGTGCCGTTCACACACGTGCATGTGCACGATGAGTTCTGGGCGCCCAAGATGCTGGTCAACGCCACGGTGACCATTCCGCATACTTTGGAGAAAAGCCGGGAACAGGGCCGCATCGACAATTTTCTGCGGGCGGCGGGGAAAATGGAAGGCGACAAGCTCAGCCAGTTCACCTTCGATGATACCGATATTTACAAGGTCATAGAGGGCGCTTCTTACGCCATGCAGGTGCAGAAAAATCCCAAGCTGGACGCTTACGTGGATTCCCTGATCACCATCATCGGGGATGCGCAGGAACCGGATGGGTACCTGTTCACCTTCCGGACGGTGAAAGCGGCCAAGCCCCATGAGTGGATCGGGAGCAAGCGGTGGGAGAAAGAGGAGGAACTCAGCCATGAGTTGTACAACTCGGGTCACCTGTTTGAGGCGGCGGTAGCCCATTACCAGGCCACCGGTAAGAAGACCCTGCTGAACATCGCCTTGAAAAATGCTGATCTGTTGGTGAAGGACTTCGGTTACGGCAAAGAAGAAAAGTATCCGGGCCACCAGGTGGTGGAGATCGGGTTAGCGAGACTTTACAGAATCACCGGCAAGAAAGAGTATTTAGATCTGGCCAAGTTCTTTCTGGATGTGCGCGGACCCAAAGGAACCGAGTACAACCAGGCGCACGCCCGCGTGGTGGATCAGCAGGAAGCGGTAGGGCACGCGGTGCGGGCCACCTATATGTACACCGCCATGGCCGATATTGCCGCACTCACCGGGGACAAAAGCTACCTGAAAGCCATTGATGCTATCTGGAACGATGTGGTGAACAAGAAACTGTACATTACCGGCGGCATCGGGGCAACAGGGGCCGGAGAGGCCTTCGGGAAGGCGTATGATTTGCCCAACATGTCGGCCTACGCCGAGACGTGTGCCTCTATTGCCAACGTGTATTGGAACAACCGCATGTTCCTGCTGCACGGCGATTCCAAATACATAGACGTGCTGGAGAGAACCTTGTATAACGGTCTGTTGTCTGGCATTTCCCTCACAGGAAACCGTTTCTTCTATCCCAATCCGCTGGCTTCCATGGGGCAACACCAACGGGGCGAGTGGTTCAGCTGCGCCTGCTGTATCTCCAACATGACGCGGTTTCTGCCCTCGGTGCCTGGGTATGTGTACGCTCAGAACAACAATGACCTTTACGTGAACCTATTCATGACCAGCGCCAGCGACATCAGCCTGCCCGCGGGTCAGGTAAAAGTGAAACAGACCACTAATTACCCCTGGAACGGCACCGTTGACCTGGAGGTAGACCCGCAGAAAAACAAGGACTTTACCCTTAGGGTACGGATTCCCTGTTGGGCCCAGCAACAGCCGGTGCCCGGCGACCTGTACACCTTCGCTGATGCCACCAAGAAGCCGATTGTCTTGAAGCTGAACGGTAAACCCATCCAATACAGCACCGAGAAAGGCTACGCTGTTTTGAAGCGAAAATGGAAAAAAGGCGACAAAATCACCTTAGACCTGCCCATGGAAACCGAGAAGGTGCTGGCGAACAAAAACGTGAAAGACGACATCGGGAAGTTCTCATTCCAGCGTGGCCCCCTGGTGTACTGCCTGGAAGGACCCGATAACAAAGACAATTTGGTGCACAACATTCTGGTGGATAAAAACGCTCCCGTGGAGGAAACCTTTGAGGCGAGTCTGCTGAAGGGTGTGCAGGTGATCAACACCAACGGCGTTGGTACCAAACGGCAGGCCAATACCACCGCGTTGCTGCAAACAAAGCAGGCGGTGAAAGCCATCCCGTACTTTTCTTGGGCCAACCGCGGCTCAGTGGACATGACCGTGTGGGTTCCCTATGAAGCCTCGGCCGCCAAGCCGCAGCCGGCGCCTACCATCGCATCCACCAGCAAAATCTCTTCCTCCATCAAGAACAGCAGAACCCTGGCCTCTCTGGTAGACCAGTATGATCCCCAGGATTCCAGAGATTCCAACTACCCTTACCTGCATTGGTGGCCGAACAAAAACACCAAGGAGTTCGTGCAACTGGACTTTGACGGGGAGCATACGGTATCTGAGTCGCAGGTGTATTGGTTTGATGACAGTCCGTGGGGCGGTTGCACCATCCCGGCCTCGTACCAGATCTTCTACAAGCAAGGCGATAAGTGGGTACCGGTGAAAAACACCACGGCTTACGAGGTAGCCAAAGACAAGTACAACATGGTCAAGTTCGCCCCGGTGAAAACCACCGCCTTGCGGATGGAAATCCAGCTACCCAAAGAAGCGGCGACTGGTATCCATGAATGGGCTGTGAAGTAATTACTTCCACTTGTTGCTGGTTAGGAAACTCCGAATGCCTTTGGGTTTCCTGCGCCAGGTTTAAAGCAGTTTTCTCAAAAACAGACCGAGAACGCAAAACGCATAAAGTAATGAAATCTGACAAGTTGTTTTCCCATGAAGGCTAAGGTAGGAGCGCTGCTGCTGTGGGGCATTACATTTTCTGTCTGTTTTGGGCAAAGGCAGGCCACCATCACCGTGGATGCCCAGAAGCCGGGGAACAAAGTCTCACCAACCCTGCATGGGATCTTCTTTGAGGAAATAAGCCATGGTGGCGAGGGAGGGTTATACGGCGAGCTGATCCAGAACCGGGGGTTTGAGGAAGTTAGAATTCCCAAGGGAACCACTTTGCAAAACGGGTTTCTGGTCCCTAACCCGGCGCCGCACTACAACCTGCCCAACGGACAAGCCAGCGACTGGAAAATGCCCTGGACGTTAAAGTCTGATTGGCCGGCCTGGTCTGTGCAAACCAGTGGTGGAGCTAATATGACGCTTGCCCTAACGCAGGAAAAACCCTTGAACGATGCCTCACCCAACTCGCTGAAGGTAACCGTTGCTGAGCTTGACAAATCAGGTAAAGCCTGTCTGGTCAACGAAGGGTTCTGGGGCATAAAGGTAGACCAGGGTAAAACCTACAAGCTCAATTTCTACGCCCGCGCGGAGAAGAAATACAAAGGGCCGCTGACGGTAACGCTGCAGAGCGAAGATGGAAAAGTGCTAGCCAGCCACGTATTTGAAAACTCCTTTAGAGCCGGAAACTGGCAAAAGTTGAGCGGTGACTTGGTAGCCAAAGCCTCGGACCCCAAGGCCAAATTCGTCATCTCTTTTGGCAGTGCCGGGACGCTGTTTCTGGACTTCGTTTCGCTTTTCCCCGCTGAAACTTTCAAGAACCGGGAGAATGGCTTGCGGCCTGATCTGGCGCAGTACCTGGCCGACCTCAAGCCATCTTTCATCCGGTGGCCGGGAGGCTGTTTTGTGGAAGGAATTACCGTGGAAAGTGCTCCCAACTGGAAAGAGAGCATCGGACCGGTGGAGAAAAGACCGGGCACTTTCAGCCCGTGGGGCTATTGGTCTAGCGACGGCCTGGGGTACCATGAGTTCCTGCAATTCTGCGAAGATACCGGCGCCGATGCCATGTACGTCTTCAATGCCGGCGTGGCTTGCGAGTTCAGGAGCGGGACCTTCCTGCCAGATGCCCAATTGCCCGAGGTGATTGCCGATGTGCTGGACGCCATTGAATACGCCGTGGGGCCCGCTGACTCCAAGTGGGGGAAAGTACGGGCCGCCAACGGGCACCCGGCACCATTTCCGCTGAAGTACGTGGAGGTAGGCAACGAGCAGCACGGCCCTTGGTACGCCAACCGGTTTAACCTTTTCTACGACGCCATCAAAGTCAAATACCCAGACCTGAAAGTGATTGCCAGCATGGGCATCGGTGATGTAAACCGGCATACCCTGGATGAGATGAAGAAGGTGGATATTGCTGATGAACATGCCTACAAATCGGCGTATTGGGCCATGAACAACTACGATCACTTTGACAGCTACAAACGAGGCGACTGGGACCTGTACGTGGGCGAGTACGCCACCAATGCCGGCGTAGGCAGCGGGAACATGCTAGCGGCGCTTAACGATGCGGTGTACATTCTGGCCATGGAGCGTAACGGTGACCTGGTCACTATGTCCAGTTACGCTCCGCTGCTGGTCAATACCAATGATGTGGACTGGCCGGTCAACCTGATCAACTTCAACAACTCGCAAAGTTTCGCGCGGATCTCTTACTACGCCATCCAGATGATGAACCAAAACCGCGCTAACCAAAACCTGGCGACCACGGTTCAGGTGCAGCCCGCCAAGGTGACCAAACCTGCTTTTGCCGGAGGTATCGGCCTCAGTACCTGGGATACGCAGACGGAGTACAAAGACATCCAGGTGATTCAAAAGGGGAAAATAGTCTACAGCAGCAACTTTGAGAAAGCCGAAGATGAGTGGGAGAAGGTGCGGGGCACCTGGGGTGTGAAAGAAGGTGCTATGGGCCAAACCGCCGAAGGAGCCCAGCTTTTCGCTATGCTGAAAGATAAATCCTATGACACCTACACGCTTAAACTGAAGGGCCGTAAACTGAGCGGGTACAATGCGTTCATCATTCCGTTTGCGGTGAAAGATGATGGCAAAACGCAGGTGCGGGCGCACATTGGCTCTTATTGGAACCAGTATGGCGTCTTTGAACAGGTCACCGAAGGCACAGAAGTAGCCAACCTGTCTTCCTCCACCAAACTGCCCGAGAAAATTGAGACCGGCAAGTGGTATGACATCCGGCTGGAAGTGGGCCTCAATAAAGTGGACTGCTACCTGAATGATAAATTCCTCATGAGCTATACCATCCCAGATATGTTCTACAGTATCTCTGGGGTAGACGAGAAAACCGGTGACATCATTGTGAAAGTGGTCAATGGCTCCCCCGAGACTTTCCAGACCAGCCTCAACCTGAAAGGGGCAATTGGCCTTTCTCCGGTAGGAGAGGTGGTGACCTTATCCGCAGAGAATTACCAGGCGGAGAATTCTTTTAATGCTCCTAAAAAGTATGTGCCTCAGACCACTAGCCTTCTAAATGTTTCTTCTTCCTTTGAGGTGGGCGTGAAGCCATATTCCATTTCGGTTTACCGGCTCAAAGCAAAAAAGTGAGAAGAAGGAGCGTTTAGCGCCTCTATTTGTAAAACTGGCTCAAAACGAAGAGTACTTACATTTAATAGATTCCCCCAACATCTATAAAATATGGCAAATCTAACCTCACAGGAAAAGCAGAAACTGGAGAAGCTTCTCAGAATGAAGCAAGGTTTTCTCCTGAACTTCACAGATGCTTCTTTACAGGCATTTGTGCTTAGGAGTGTGGGACTGGATTTCAACCATGAGAAGTATAGGAAAGGCACTGGTTCAAAGGCTAACCGGATGCGGGAGTTCTGGAAGGTAGAAACTGACTTTTTGGTGGCTAAACTGATCTTTGATTTGTGTCAATACCACAAAGATCTGACAGGCAGAAAGGGCGGGGTATTGAAACCAGAAGAACAGAATCTTTTCAATGATTGCATTGCCATAGGTAGACGGTTGGCTAACTCTGCCGAGGTGGTTGCTTTGGTTTTAAAAAGAAAGAAATCAGAAGCAGAATCAAAAAACAAGGAAAACGCTGGAGCAAAGGAAGGTGAAGTAATTACATCTGGTTCATTTTCCAACTTTACTCCAGAAGATCATGTGATGGGTGGCGAAACTTTCTTATTGATCACCAACGAGAACATTATGCCATTTTTAATGAACTTGGAATAAAGAACCCAAACCACCTTTTACAAAGGGTTCGAATTAACCTTCAACAGTAGATACCTTGAAGGCTAGAAACATCAGTTCCTTGGTAATTACCTACAGTAAGCCGACCAGACAATTGGTCTCTATTTCCTTTTCCTTCCCCTGTGCCTGCCTCTTTCAAGCCTTTGGTGCCGTTTTGAAACAAGCGTTGTTGCTACTCGCCATTTGCCTTGGGTTGTGCGACAGCTATCTGCCCAATTAATCATTCAGCTTTTGCGAGCCAGTAGTATGCATTCGGCTGTCAGCTCAGTTCACCTTTTGAATAGATCTTTATTTTTTAGGACGGTCAAAAATCACTTCTGTCTCTTTATTGGAAAGGGCGATCTCATAGCCACCTCTTAGCTTAGCTGCTTTTGTTCTTACACTATAGGCCGTTCCCTCTTTTGCGCGGCTTGGCTGCTCAATGGTCAGAAACGCCTTCGGGGTAAATTGATCTGCTGCATCAAGCGTTATGTTTACCTGGCCCGTAGTTGGATGATACGCTATCTTTTTCATCTTTCCAGCCTGTAAATCAACCCACAAACCGGCAGGTGCAATAAATGCCGCTGACCTGCCAGCGGTGGTAGGTTGCACTTCTACCCATTGGTTCTTCACGCTTTCATTGCCGCCAAAAGCCACCCACCCAAAGTCAGGATGTTGCGTTAAATAAGTAGCGGAGTTTACCGCATAACCAAAGAAGCCTGGGCCGTAATCTCCGGAGTAACTGTCGTTGTGCAGGGTGGCTGGATTACTGTGGAAGGCCGCAGGGGCAAAACCCTCTTCCGTGATGTTGGAGAGCGTTCCCAAAACGCCACCGTAGCCAACCCGCAGCAGATAGAAGTTGTCAGGTTGCCTGCGGTATTCGGTCAGCACAGGAATAGCATTCAGGCCAGAACCATAATGGTGAATCATCCGCTCTACCCGGGGCAAACCACCCGCATATAAAAAGTCCCAGTAACGTCTGGCGTTGCCGTTGTAAGCCCAGTGGGGCACGGTAGGCATGTAGGCAAGAATAGCGTTGAGGGTAACATCGGCTTTGTCCTCGTAACCAAAAAAGAGCGACCAAATGTACACCTCTTCCTGCCCAGTGGAGTCCCAGGGCATTTCGCTCCCGAAAGGATAGGGAAGCGAAGCCCAGTGAATGGCCCGCTTCTTCATTTCTGCTTCCAATTTACCGGCCATCTCACGCATCCCCTCGGCCTTTAAATCCTTCAGAATCATGTAAAAGATGGTTCCTTCCATTTGCCCGAACTCAGCATAATGTGGTGCAAAGTTAACCATCGCCATGGCCGTTTCATAGGCGTTGCTTAGGTACCAGTTCCAGTTTTGAGCAGTGACCAACCCTTTGTGGTTTCGGGCCAAACGGTACAGTACCCAATGAGCCGCTGCCACATGAGGATAGTTATAGGAACGCCCCAATGAATACGCTTCCTTCTTGGGCCATAGGGACCATACCTTAAGGTTTGGAGGAATATTGTAGGTGCCCGCGGGCATGGAATCAGGCGCATAATAGAACAGGCTTTTGCGTACCCCAAATTTATTAGGGCCTTCTGCTACCTGTATGCGGCCCCACAGAGTTTCATTTACAAAGCGCTGGAGTTTGTCTACTTCTGCCTTTTTGGGCAGTACAGATTGCTTCATAATGGCTCCCAACCAACTGCCGGCGCCTGCTTCATCACTAAGACCAGCTATCCAGACACGGTTATCCTCCAGCACCTGCTGCTTTTTCTCATTGTCGTAGCTGATCACCGAAGGGCTTCGGCCAAAGCGGTCGCCTTCTTTTTCAAACCATTGTTTGGTGGTTAAGAAGTTTCCAAAATCAGCTACGGTTTCCTTCTCGGGTTTGATCACCTTGTAGTGTACGGTTTGTACCAGGCCGTCTTCGTACTGGATGGTAAGCCTGGCTCTTCCCCATTTCTTACCTTTGATGGCATAGGCCCTCCAGCCGTTTTTAGTAGAGGGCGCAGGACTGATGACCAAAGCACCTTCTGGTTCCGTCTTGATGCTCTGGACTTTGCTCTTATGGTTGATAAACAGCTTGCCGTTCACATCCTGCGGCAATACGTACCCCGGTATGCCAACGGCTACGGGGTGGTTGTTTTGCACCAGTTTCTTCTCAATAGTCTCTGGGGTGCCAGCCAGCACAAAGCGAACTCCGTAGCTTTTGGTTTCGCCCGGTTGCAGAATGGCAGAGGTTGGTTTATTCCAGGGTTCTGCTTTTTCCCATTCATTTTCGGCATACGCCTTGCTGTGCACCATCCACTCATAAAAGCCTTCAAAGGCTATCCCTCTGGGGGTAGGATCATCATTCAAAGGATTATACGCCTCAAAAGGAGTTTGCCCGTACGGAAGCACCAACAGGGTGGAGTCCTTTCCGTGCAGACGGGTTACCTGTAAATAACCAGCATCTTGCCCAATGTAAGGATCATAGAGAACGTTCTGCGCATGCGCCTGCACTAAGTTTTTCCCTTCCAGAATGTTGTTGAAGATCATAGGAATGCCCAGCGCCCCAATTTCTACGGGTTCAGTTGTCCGGTTGGTGAGTTCAAAACGGAGCACCAACTGTCCCTTCTCTGACTGCCAGAACCGTTTTACCTGGAGGGGTATGTCAGTTGGCAGGGTATTGGCCAAATCAGCGGCCGCCAGAACCGCGCCATTCGCAGCTAGTGCCTGAACAGGCTTTCGTTGCGAAGCGGTGGAGAAAGATTTCCATTGGCCCGACTGCCCCTGGCGGAGCCGTACATTCAGATCACCCAGTTGGTACATGCCGTTGCTGCTGCGCACGTTCAATCTATCACCTGGGGTAAAATCAAAAGCGGGTTCTGCCTTGGGGTGCAAGGCTGATACCGTTTGGGAGGACTTCACCAGCGCAACCTGAAAAGAAGGCGTTTGAAAGGAAACAGTACCCTGTGCTAAATCCAGGGTTGATGGCCGTTGGGCAAGGTCCTTCCATGACTGTGCAAAAGGTTGCAACGGAACAAGTAGTAACAGCCATCCAGGAATTGATTGGATCAACAGCCTTTTAAAAGCAATCATTGTCTTATGCGTAAACAACGTCATGAAGGGTAGAGTTGAAGGTTAGTAGGGAGGTGTCGGTACTAAGTCTGCGGTAGAAGAACAAATGGATGCGTAGCTTGAAAACCGTTAAGGAGCGGCAATGGCAAGACCTATCTGCTGTTCCTAAGTCCAGGTGTGCTGATTAGCTTGAAAGAGATAAGCTATCCCAGGTTCCATGAAACAGGAAGTTGAAAATACGAAGGGGTACGTCGCTTAGCACGAAGTGACAACCCCATTCGCATTGACGTTTATGGCCTATTTCAGCTCAACATCCAGGTAAACAGAATGACGGCCGTACGATTCATAGAAGGGTTTATACATAACTCCATCAATCGTGAACTGCAACTGCTTGGGATCACCTTTGATGGACTTGCCCAGGTCTTCCGCGTCTAGGGTTACCTTGCGCCATTCTTTCCTTGCCTCGGGCTCCTGGGCGGCCAGCAAGATAGGTCCGTAAAACAGACTGGCTATATTCTGCTGATCCATCACGGGGTCCAGGTGAAACTGGAAAGGCATCTTCAAGTCAATCACATCCCCGTCTTTCCATTTCCGGCTTAGTGTTACGTAACTGCCTGGCTTCGCGTCAAGCTTTTGCTCTTTGCCGTTGATCTTCAAAAGGAACCCTTTGGTAGCCCAGCCCGGTACCCGCACATTGACATCAAACTTCCCATTGCCCTTAATAGTCAGGCGGGTCTGGTCTTCCTTTGGAAAATTAGTGGTTTGCTCCACTTTAACTTTTCGCTCGGTCCAATCCAGGGTGGAGGGAACGAATAGGTTGACATAAAGCGCCTGGTTGTCTTTGCTCTTAAAGTAGATGGAGTTCTGCAGTTTGGTGCTGCTCTCTATGGCGGTTCCGTTGCAGCAAGTAAAACCGGTCATGTTGGGATTGCCGAATTGCTTTGTAGACCCTGGCCTGAGCGGAACGTGGTACGTATTGGCAGGGCTGTCCTCGGCTACGGAAGCCAGGATATGGTTGTACAAGGCACGCTCGTAATAGTCCATGTACTCGCCCCGCTGATCAAAGAGAAACAGGTCGCTGGTGAGTTTAAGCATATTGTAGGTGGCGCAGGTTTCGTTCTGTCCTCCCGCCGCGAAGCCATTCTCATACAAAGTTCCGGGCTGTGCCACGAAACATTCCGCGTTGTTGGGGTTACGCGCACCGGCTACTCCGCCAATGCTGTACATATAGTCATTGACCATCTTGTACCAGAAGTTATCGGCTATGTTGTAGTACTCCGGATTGTTGGTGGCACGGTACGTCTCAATACTTCCTACCACCTGTGGTATATGCTGGTTGGCATGCAGCCCTCTGAAAAGATCTACGTTCTTCGCCAAGCCATGCGAATGGGCGGTATCGCCGAAGAACACCCTGATGTTATCAAATAACTGCGCCGTTTTGAGGTGATTGGGTTTCCCGGTAAGCCGGTACATACGGGCCATGGCCTCGTTCATGCCCCCAAACTCCCCGGCTATGTACGTGTTCCACATCTTGATAAGCGTATCGGTGGGTACCTTGCTCAGACGGGCATATACCCAATCTCCCATGCCCGAGGCAGTGGCAAGGGCCTTTTTATTGCCGCTGACCTCGTATACATCCATCAGACCGGCCAAGATTTTATGCAGGGTATAATACGGTGCCCAGACCTGGTTTTTCTGCCCGCCGTATTTGGCCCCGTTTTCCAGCATGATGAATTGGTCTGGCGGATAGGCGCTGATGTACCCTACGCCCCAGTTCCAATAGTCGGTCCGGATGCCCTCATCGCTGAGGTCTGAGTCATACGCTGACTTCCCGGGACCGTGGGGTACGGCTGAAGGATCTGGCACGTGCTTGCCACCAGATTGCTTCGGCTGGCCAGATAGAAGGGATAACTCGTGAAGGGTATTCACCATATCCTCCATCTTTTTGGAGAAATTGGCCTGAAGCGCCTTGTCATACCCCGTGCCGGCATAGGCCTGTGCAATGGCCGTGAGGTAATGGCCGGTAGCGTGCCCCCTTAACTTGGTTTCCTGGCTATCCCAGACACCCAAGGGCTTTGCTCCTTCGGGTTGTTTCTGGCCGAAGGCATGGCGGAACATATAGAGGAAGGAGTTGGGATCCGTTTTGGCTAAGGTGTTGATAAACTTATCACGGTTCTCAGTGAATTGGGTTTGCTGGCCCTGTGCATCGGTTTTCAGGGTTACCTTCCCCAGATCAAAGGCTGCCAGCTTTAACTCTGGCTTGTTTGATTTTGCAGACGCTTTTACTGTGACAACTGCCTTGGGTTGAAAAGCTGTTCCGGCAACACGTCCTGTAATCGTATAGCGGCCGGGCTGAAGAACAGGACTATTGTCAATGGGGGCTGGCCAGACCACCCGTACCTTGGGGCCCTTGCCTTGCATTTCATTCTTGTAGGTTCCCTGAACGTGGCTCGGTAGCCGGGGCAGATTCCCTACTTCTGTCTCTACCTCCACATCAGCTACCTGCACCAAATACTTGTTGTAGAGTTGCGCCTCAGTGGGGGAGAAACTGGGCAGGTCATCCTCCACTTTCTTACCCGTGGTATTTACTAAGCCTTCATTGAGGCCCTGGCCTCTGCGGGCATTGTTATAGATGGTGGCCACCTGTCTGCCGCTCAAGGCAACCCGGTAAATACGGAAATCATGTACCAAGGCATTCAGGTTGGGTTCTCCCGGCAAGAGAGATTTTCCTATGTAAAGCTGTGGTTGCCGACCGAATACCTCCGTCAGTTCCCGCGGTATGTCCTTAAATTCGCCCACTTGCTTGCCATCGGCATAGGTAATCAGAGACCTGGAAGGAATGTCTACCACTATGGCAAGATGCACCCACTTGTTTGCTTCCATAGCGGGGGAAACAGCTCCTTTCTTACTGCTTTTTTGCGCGGTGATCAATGCCTGAAAGCCTTCCTGGTCTTTTGTCCCAACGGGGGCCGCATAGAAATGCCGGGTAGCGTCCTTCCCGAAGTCAAAGAAACGTTGGCCGGGCTGCTTGGAGCGCACATTGATCCATCCAGAGATACTGATCGATTCCAAATCAGTTAACGCGTCTCCCGGGAGGGTGACAAAAGCATTGTTATCACCGGAAAGTGATAAAACCTTCCCAAACCTATTGTCATTGACAAAGGTTAGTTGGGAGCCTTGGAATTTGGCGTGCAGCGTATTCCGGGACCAGTCCTTGAGGTCTCCGTTGAACACATAGCGGGCAATCATCCCCGTTTCCCCAATTCCATCCAGTATCTGATCCCCATTCTGAGCCTGAGTGATGTTCACTCCCCGGGCCAGAACTAAGACAAACAGGACGGCACGCAAGAATACTTTATTCATTTTCATATCTAAAACACAATTAAGCTTAATTATCTACTTGGGTAGGAAGAGATGAATGTAACGGGCCTTGTACAAGAAGTCTTTCCTGCTCTACCCACTCCCCTTAAGAAACAGTGCTTTCCTAGTGTACACCAGTTGAAGTTTCCACTTACAACCGAAAACAAACAAAGATATAAGCTGCTATAAATCAGCTTATTCCATGAAGGAGTGCCTTGTTTGATAATTCTTTTTAAAAGTACCGACTGTTACTATGTTTGTATAAGCTTATTTTAGCTAATAATCATATAATATTAACAAAAGCTTAACTCCAGAATCAAAGAACTGCGTCCGTTCAATCTTCCTGTGGGCATGGTGATACTAGAGTGGTCAAATAAGCCTAACGTCTCGGCTAAACGGCGGCGGAGGCCGTCGGCCGAGGCTGGCGTTTAGGTTTTGTGGCTGTTGCACAACTCAGGAGTTAGATACGGAAGTGACTTTATGAGGATATATAGGCCCCTAAAATCAATATTTCTCTCAATTTGATCTTGAAAATTGCTCATTATTGGCTTGTTTCGCCGAAATCATCACCTCAAATATATAGACCTTAGTATATAAACAAGGTTGTGCAACAGCCACTTTTGTTGTATGGCGTTGTTCTTCTGCGCTTGCCACGGGCGTTGATTTTTTCTGTTTTTGTTCTTCTGTTTTTAAACTGATTTACGAAAATCAGGTCGAAAACGCAGTTTAGTCCGTCCGTAGGTTTGCACGAGTTTTGGGTCAATTCCTCTTTTGCTAATTCTGCTGTTTAAAATCGGGCAAAATTTCCTTTCTTCCTTAGCTTAGTCCTGATAACTGTTGCAACTATGAGAAGTACTACATTATGCACTAGGAATATGAGAGCCAAATAAAACTCCCAAATTAAAGCACCTCCATATTCGGAATGATAGATTCTGCCGTTGATAAAGTAGATAGCATAAAGAAGAAGTATTAGACCATTGATGATGAAAAATGCTTTCTTCTTTTCCCAATCCTGTACCAAGTAGTGAATGCCGTACCAGCTTATTGAAGTAAATAAGGTTATCAATAGTGAATAGCTTAGTATTATTTCATTTACTTCTTTAGCTGTCATCTGGTTTTTCCTTTTAACTCCCATGCCATACAACGGTTAGTATAAACGACGGCGAGGCCGTAGGCCGACGCATGATTTTTACACAATGTGCATGTTGCACAACTGGTTGAATATAGCCGTAAAAGGAGGTAGTACCAAATCCTTGACGCGATGCAGGGCAGGAAGCACTTTGCCGACGAGAAGGAGCTGCGCTTCTCCCTGTCGGCGCACGTGCCGGAGCGGAACTTCTACCGGCGGCTCAAGGACAGGCTCGACCTCTCGTTCCTCTACGGGCTGACGACCCATCACTATGGCACCTGCGGCCATCAGTCCATTGACCCGGTGGTGTTCTTTAAGCTCTGCCTGGTGGGCTACTTGGAGAACATCATCTCCGACCGCAAGCTCGTCGAGCACTGCGGTCTCAGGCTGGACCTTCTCTATTTTCTGGATTACCAACTTGACGAGCCCTTGCCCTGGCACTCCACCGTCTCGCGCACCCGCCAGCTATTGCCTGAGTCTCTCTTTGAGGAAGTCTTCACCCGCGTGCTCTCCCTGTGCGTGGAGGAGGGCATGGTGGCCGGGCATACCCAGGTGGTGGACTCGGCCCTGATCAAGGCCAACGCTTCTATGGACTCTCTGGAACTCAAAGTGCCCCAACGGGATCTGGACGCCCATTTGGGGCGGGTCAGGGCCATCAGCCGCGCCGACCGCAAGGCAAAAGAAAACAAGGCCACGGCGGACCAGCAGGCTATATCCGCCAGCCACGATGAGCTGCAGCAGATCAAGGCCCGTAACCGCAACTGGAGCCTGAAGCAGGACCTGCGGCCGGGAGCCCACAACAAAGGCAGCAAATACACCAGCAACAAGACCCATTACTCACCGGTGGACCCGGACGCGCGCATCGCCGTGAAGCCCGGCAAGGCCCGCAAACTCTGCTATCTGGCGCAACTCTCGGTGGATACCGCCCACCACACCATCACCCATGTGCAGGCGGACCTGGCCGACAGGAAAGATAACCAGTGCCTACCGAAGTTGCTCAATGGCCTCACCCGTCGGCTGAGACAGGTAAACCTGAGCTGCAGCAGCTTATTGGCGGATGCCGGCTACTCTTCGGGGGAGAACTATGCCTTGTTGGAAGAGCAGCATATTACGGCATTTATTCCCCCGCACGGCACCTACAAGGGAGGGCCGGAAGGCTTTACCTATAACAAAGAAGAGGACTGCTGGCTCTGCCCCTGGGAAAAGAAAGCCACGTTCAGAAAAGTGAAAGTAGAACCGAAAAACAACATCAGAAAGAAAATTTACTTTACTACCCGCAGGGACTGTAAGGCTTGCCCTTACAAAGAAAACTGCATTGGCAAGGGGCATGAGAAGAAGGTGGAGATCACCTACTACCGCGATGAGTACGAACGGGTGATTGCCCGCCTGAAAAGCTGCTATGGGCGAAAGATGAAAGGGCTCAGGCAGGCGACGGTGGAACCCGTGCTGGGCACACTCATCAACTTCATGGGCATGAGGAAGATCAATACCAGAGGCATTAGACTGGCCCTGAAAGGAATGCTTTTAGCTGCTACGGCCTATAACTTGAGGAAACTGCTGCGTTTTACGCCAAAAACAAGTCACTCAGCGGCGATGGCACTGCCCAGAACTTTTGCAGCTGCCTTTCTTGGGCACTTTTAACGGAAATAATTCGGGAAATAGACGGAAGCAAAAAAGACGCTCTCCTTCAAGCAGGAGTTGTGCAACAGCTACCAGTGTTGTAGGTAGTTTTTATTTTCTCAAAGCGAACTCATCTAAATAGCTTGTTGCTTCAATCTCTTTTATCTGCGCCCCTGTTGGTTTGATTTCTTTGCCGTCCTTGTCATAGAACTTCCATTTATCTGTAAGGTAGCCGAAATGGATTTTGTCGCCACGCTCACAAGAGGTTTTTATGTTCTTTTTGCCAATCCTGTAGGTTCCTTTTGCTTTTAACTGGCCGTTGTCGTGAAAGTATGTCCATTCACCAATCTTATAACTGTAGTACATTGGACAGGGACCAGCGGTGCAGCAAGTCGTGTAAGTGTCTAATGCGTAGTTGCCAGTCTCTTTTAGCTGTCCGTTCTCAAAATATTCATTCCAGTTGCCTGTCCTCAATTTAGAATCTCTATAGTTCTCATTGCTCACATCTATTGTACCCACTCTTTTCAAATTCCCATTTTCGTAGGGCTCGGAGAAAGGAGCTGTTTTTGACGAATTGGAAACTTCAACGGCAGATTTACAGCTTAAAAAGCAAAGCAAGCCTAAGGCAAAGAGTAAGATTCTCATATTTAAAATTACCTACAACGGCCTCGTATAAACGACGGCCG
>NZ_JBUDXA010000032.1:0-55377 GCF_054956755.1 Rufibacter sp. JT3400010
AATGCTACACGTGCACGTGGCGTTCAGCATGGTAGGAAGATCTTACTAGAGGGCCAGATTCTACGTACTTCAGGCCTCGACGCAAGCCTTCTTCTCTGTAGTGCGCAAACAAATCTGGATGGATAAACTCGGCTACTTCCAGGTGCATTTTGGTAGGCTGCAGGTACTGGCCCAGGGTAAGAATATCTAACCCGTTCGCGGCTAGATCATCCATAGCTTCATAGACTTGCTCCTGCGTTTCACCTAAACCTAGCATAATGCCGGTTTTGGTACGCTTGCCGTATTCTTTAATGCGTCTGATCTGCTCTAAGCTACGGTCATATTTGGCCTGCGGACGCACCTGACGGTACAGGCTTTTCACGGTTTCCACGTTGTGGGAAACTACTTCCTGTCCGGCAGAGATCATCACTTCCAAGGCTTCCCAGTTGGCTTTCACGTCTGGGATAAGCGTTTCTATGGTCGTTTCCGGAGAAAGCTTCTTAATCTGCACAATGGTTTCATGCCATACACTGGCGCCACGGTCTTTCAGTTCGTCGCGGTTCACCGAGGTGATCACGGCATGCTTCACGCCCATGAGTTGAATGGCTTCCGCTACGCGGCGAGGTTCATCCAAATCATATTCGTTGGGCCGGCCGGTGGCAACGGCGCAGAAAGAGCAAGAGCGGGTACATACGTTGCCCAGAATCATGAACGTGGCCGTGCCAGCACCCCAGCACTCACCCATGTTAGGGCAGTTTCCGCTTTCGCAGATAGTATGTAGTTTATAAGTGTCTACCAGTTGTCTGACTTTGGCGTATTCTTTGCCTACCGGCAGTTTCACGCGCAGCCAGTCTGGCTTACGGGGTTTAGTTTGAGCTTCTGCTGGTTGGATAACCGGCAACGCAATCAATTGATCCATGGGACAAAGGTACTAAGTGAGGAGCGGATAGGCAAAAAACAGCCCAGGGGAAAGGATCGTTCAACGGCGACGCCCGTAATATAACGTTAGGTAAACGGACGTGAACACGTTGCGGGTTGGCGCATCCGGAATCAGGGTGATGTCTCCGGCAAGGGCTTCCACCAATACCCCTACTTCTATTCCCGTCACGCTCTCCATGTAACGGCCGTACTCAAAGGAAACGCCCGCTTTCACGTTGGCACCTACCCTAAAACTAGGTTCGCTCAAGCCTTTGAATACGCCTGGGGCTCCCACTATCAGTCCTTCATTAGTATGGATATTGGGGTCAAATTGTTCTGTGCTGATGAGCACCGGCCCCGACAGATAATATTGCTGTGTTCTGGGGTCTAATACATAGTTGCTACGGTCGTACTCAATAAAATAAGGTGCCATAATGCCCAAAGACGGGCCAGCAGCCAGTATTCCGTTTACCTGCACACCAGACTCAGCAGCCTTCTTGAAGAAAGTGTATTCCCGGCCGTACTGCGGCCTGAGCACAAACAGGTAATTGCTTTTCCCGTTGATAAAGGAGGCTCCGTTCTGCAGGTTTTGCAGACGGGATTCTTTAGGGTGTTTCACCTCTACGCCTTCCAGAGCCCAGAAATGATACCAGTTGCCGCCCAGATGATACACCTGTTTGATCATGGCTCCGCCCAGAAGCCCACCATTGGAATTAAAGTTGAGTCCGTAGGTGAACTCCCTGGAATAGTTTTCCTCTTCTTCTGCGGTCTGGGCAAACGCCATACCAACAGGAAGAAAGCATATGGTCACAAGCACCAATAGAAATCTGCGCACAGAGCAAAAGGCTAAGTTTTGTTTAAAAGTAAGTAACTTTACAAGCACCTGCAAATCTTAAATAGTAAGACAATGAGTTCAATGACACTAACATACTCTGGCCAACTTCGCACCCAGGGAACCCATCTCGCCTCTGGCAACACTCTGGTCACAGATGCTCCCGTTGACAACAACGGCCGCGGCGAGGCGTACTCGCCCACAGACTTGGTTTGCAGCGCTTTGGGCAGCTGCATGATGACCATTATGGGCATAGTGGCCGAACGCAACGCCATTGACTTAACCGGCATGACCATGGCCATCACTAAAAAGATGGCGGCAGACCCACGCCGTATCTCTGAGATTGTGCTGGAGGTACAAATGCCCGCCAGAACGTTTACAGACAAAGAAAAGGCGATGCTCCAAAACGCTGCCCACACCTGCCCGGTCGCCCTTAGCCTGCACCCAGACATTGCCCAATCGGTTTCGTTCCACTATGCTTAGCGCTGATATAGAACGAAATACCTCACCTGTTTAATATAAGAGTCCATTTAAACTTTGCTTTCTGTAAGCGAAAATCCAAACAAGCTCTAAAAAGAATCCCGCAGGAAGTAGTTTATAGATAACTACCTCCTGCGGGATTTGTTCTTCTGGCTAGGAAGCTAATTTCTTTACTTCCTGCAGACTGATGCCCAAATGAGAACCATGGTACTGACACTGCCCGTCTTTGATAAGCAAAAGTTGCGGCGACTCATGCTTTACTGCAAAAGACTGCGCAATCTCCGCTGACACCGGCCGGTAGTTTAACAAATCCAGATAATAGGGTTTCACATTCTCCAGACCGGCATCTGCCCACTGCCGCTCCAGCCTGCTTTTGGCAGTAGCACTGATGGAACAGGTGGTGCTGTGCTTGAAGATGACCACCGGTTGTTCTCTGGACTCCTCTTTTATCTGCTCTATTTGCTCAACACTGTTAATGGAATTCCACTGCATGGTTTTATTCTGTAAATAACTTTAAAATAGAACGCTTACTTTTTCCGGGCTTTTACCTGGGCGCTCTTTTTAGAAAATAATTTAGGCTTGGTGACCGCTGTGCCGTCTTCCTGGATAGGCATCAGGTCTTTCTTTTTGCTCTTCTTCAGTTTACGGCCATTCTCACCTCTTCGGTGGTTGTACGCGTCCACGTTCAGATGTGATTCATTATAATCTGTTTCTATGCGTTTTGCTTCTTTGAGACTGTTGCGGAGCTCCCGCTTTTGCTTGCCAGTAGTGGTGTAGGCGGTCTGCGCGGCGGCTGGCTGTAAAATTCCCAACCCTAGCAACATCATGCCGCAGACAAGTACAGAGAGTAGCGCGTGTTTCATTTCAATCCTACTTTTTGTAAAAGACTTTGCTTGCGTTTAGGAGTAGGTATTCTGGTTTTCTTCTTTTTCAGCAACCCCTCTTTGTCATAGTCCATATCTCGCCCACCGTAATCACGGCCTTCATTGGCCTGGTCTGCCTGGGTAAGTTCTTTCTTCTTGAACAAGGAGAATTTTTTCTTGCCAGAGACATCTGGGCAGGCAATTCTGTTGGAGTTGCAACCTCCCAAAGCCAGACCCATGGATAATACCACCAGACCTACTGCAAAGCGCGTCTTTTTCATACCTTGTTCAATATAAAGTATACGTATACCAGCCTGCGTTGGCTGTATTCCCTTCTGTTTTAAGGCAGTTTCAAAGAAATCTGCCCTAAAACAGAAGGGCTTGTTTTTTAGAAACTTAATAGCGCCTCCACTTTCTCTCTAAGCCGTTTAATAGGCAAGAACTCCTGTTCCAGTGGCGGGGCGAACGGGATAGCGGTATCCAACCCGCCCACGCGCACCACCGGCCCATCTAACTGAGTAAAGCAGTTCTCAGAAATCCAGGCGGCAATCTCGGCACCAATTCCTCCGGTGAGGGTGTCTTCGTGCAGCACAATTACGCGGCCGGTTTTGGTCACGGTTTGCCGAACGGCTTCTTTGTCCCAAGGCAGCAGCGAACGCAGATCCAGAATATCAGCCGATACGCCTGGCATGGTGTTCAGGAGCTGCTTGGCCCAGTGCACGCCCATGCCGTAGGTGATGATGGAAAAGTCGTTTCCTTCTTGGGCAAGTCTAGCTCTGCCGATTTCCACGGTGTAATAATCATCTGGAATGGCTTCTGACAAGGCCCGGTACAGCAGCTTGTGCTCAAAGAACATCACCGGGTTAGGGTCTTCAATGGCGGCGTTCAGCAGACCTTTAGCGTCATAGGGGGTAGATGGGTACACAATCTTGAGACCCGGTGTGTGGAAAAACCAGGACTCATTGCTCTGTGAGTGAAACGGGCCGGCTGCCGCGCCCGCGCCCGTAGGCATGCGCACCACCACATCGGCGTTCTGGCCCCAACGATAGTGGCTTTTGGCCAGATTATTCACAATCTGGTTAAAACCGGCGGTCACGAAATCGGCGAACTGCATTTCTACCACCGACTTTTTCTTTCGGATGGACATGCCCAACCCAATTCCCAGAATGGCTGATTCACACAAAGGCGTGTTGCGGATGCGCTCTTTCCCGAACTTGTCCACGAAGCCTTCGGTCACTTTGAACACGCCGCCGTACTCCGCTATGTCCTGGCCCATAATCACCAGATCTGGGTATCGCTCCAGGCTTTGGCGCAGGGAATCTGAAATGGCATCTACGAAACGGCGCTCTGAGCGGGCGCTGTCTTTGGGCGTAATCACGTTCTGGATGAAAGGCGCGTACATATCCGCTAACTCTTCCTTCACATCGGGCGTAGGCATTGGCGTGTTGTGCGCTACGTCTAAACCACGCTCAATTTCTTCGCGGAATTCTTCTCTGATGGCGGCTAGCAACTTCGGCGTTAGCACCTTTTCATCCAGCAGGTACTTCTCAAAGTTCTCTACCGGGTCTTTCTTGCTCCAGCGCTCAAACAATTCCTGCGGCACGTACTTGGTACCCGAGGCTTCCTCGTGGCCGCGCATTCTGAACGTCATCGCCTCAATCAACATCGGGCGTGGGTTTTTCCGGATACTGTAAGCGGCTTGGCGTACGGTGTCATACACTTCCAGCACGTTGTTGCCGTCTATCTGCAGCGCGTCTATGCCGTAGGCCGGACCTTTGTCAATGAAGTACTGGCATTTGAACTGCTCATTGCTGGGGGTAGACAAGCCGTAGCCATTGTTCTCTATGATAAAGATGACCGGTAGTCCCCACACGGCGGCCACATTCAGGGCCTCGTGGAAATCACCTTCGCTGGCCCCACCGTCACCGCTGTACACCAAGGTCACTTTCTCGCGTTTGTCCAGCATCTCGGCCAGGGCAATACCATCAGCCACAGCCAACTGTGGGCCCAGGTGCGAAATCATGCCTACTATGTGGTGCTCGTTGCTCCCGAAGTGGAAAGACCTGTCACGGCCTTTGGTGAAGCCGGTTTTCTTCCCCTGGAACTGGGCAAACAGGCGGTCCAACGGAATGTCGCGGCAGGTGAAAACGCCCAGGTTGCGGTGCAGGGGTAAAATATATTCGTCCGGGTCTAAGGCCAGGGTAGAACCCACGGAGATAGCCTCTTGCCCAATGCCCGAGAACCATTTGCTTACTTTGCCTTGGCGCAGCAAAATCAGCATTTTCTCCTCAATCATGCGGGGTTTGAGAATGCCCCGGTATAAGTGCAGCAGATCGTCGTCTGTATAGTCTTTTCTGTTGAATTTCATGGTTTTCGCGGTTTCTGCGAGGCGTAAATTTACGGAGTTCAATCAAGGGGCGAAATTCTAGCCTAGTTATTTTTACTTTTGTGGCTTAGGGGCCGTTTTTGAGAAATTGGCCCCTAAACGCAAACACCGGATGGGCGTTGCAACACCGCCAGGCTCTCCGCGTTAGTAGTATATCCTTTCATAAGGAGCATCTTTAGCCCTTTGCATATGATTCAATTCAAAGAATTTACCTTAGATAACGGCCTGCGCTGCATTGTACACGAAGACACCACCACGCCCTTGGCGCTCCTGAACGTGCTCTACAACGTAGGCTCCCGCGATGAAGACGAACAGCACACCGGCTTCGCTCACCTGTTTGAGCACCTCATGTTCAGTGGCTCGGTGAACGTGCCCAGCTACGACGAACCCTTACAACAGGCTGGCGGGGAGAATAACGCCTTCACCTCGGCAGATATTACCAATTATTACCTCACCGTACCGGCCCAGAACATTGAGACGGGTTTCTGGCTGGAATCTGACCGCATGCTGGACCTGGCCTTTAACGAGAATGGCCTGGAAGTGCAGCGCAAAGTAGTGGTGGAGGAATTCAAGCAGAACTACCTGAACAAGCCGTACGGCGATGTCTGGCTCAAGCTTCGGCCGTTGGCCTACCAGAAACACCCGTACCAGTGGGCCACCATTGGCAAGGAGGTAAGCCACATTGAGAATGCCGTGATGGATGACGTGCGGGCTTTTTTCAAAAAGCATTACTCGCCCGCCAACGCTATTCTGGTCATTGCCGGGAACATTACCTTTGAGCGCGCAAAGGAACTGACCAAAAAATGGTTCGGGCCTATCCCAAGTGGCGAAAAGTACGTGCGCAATTTACCCGTGGAGCCCCGCCAGACCGAGGCCCGCTACCTGGAAGTAGAAGCCGACGTGCCGTTAACCGCGCTTTACAAAGCCTACCACATGCCCGCCCGCACCAGCCCAGACTACTACGCCGCCGATTTGCTGGGCGATGTGTTGGGCCGCGGCGACTCCTCCCGGCTGTACAACGAGTTGGTGAAAGAGCAGAAACTGTTCAACTCCATCTCGGCGTCTCCTACCGGCTCCATGGATCCCGGCCTGCTCATCATTCAAGGCAAGTTGAACGTGGGCGTAGACCCGCAGGAAGCCAATGCCGCCGTGGAAGCCATTCTGGAAAAGATCAAGACGGAGCACATCAGTGAGGAAGAACTACAGAAGGTGAAAAATCAGGCCGAGACGTCCATTGTCTTCTCAGAGATTGAACTCCTAAACCGCGCCCTGAACCTGGCCGTGGGCAAACTGATGGACAACCCCAATCTGGTAAACGAAGAGGGCGCTTTAATTCAAGCGGTCACCTCAGAAGACATCTTCCGGCAAGCGCAGGAAATCCTCCGCCCAGAAAATTGCTCCACGCTTCTCTACAAAGCCGCCCCCGGCAGCGAGGCCCAGGAAGAACTGGAGGAAATGTTAGAGGAGGATTAGGTTATTTCGGGGCTGTTTTCTGCAAAACAGCCCCGAAATAACTCCGATTAAGGCTTCTTCATTTCCAGCATAACTTCCCTCTTCTATTTTGTCCTCCTGAAAGGATCTTGGTGGCGAACAGCAACAGCGTTTGTTTATCGCTTTTCTAGTTCACCCACAAGATCTTTCCAAGATGACAAGAGGGGTAGCTGTCAACTACATTATTTTATATTAATCTAACGTCTAGTCTCCAGATTCTAGCATCCTTATAAACTATGAGCTTTAACATAAGAACCGGCTTCGGCTATGATGTGCATCAATTGCAGGAAGGCCTGGATTTCTGGCTGGGAGGCATTCAAATTCCGCATACGCACGGCGCGTTGGGTCATTCCGACGCTGATGTACTGATCCACGTGATCTGCGATGCCCTGCTGGGAGCCGCCAACCTGAGAGACATCGGCTTTCATTTCTCAGACAAAGACCCGCAGTACAAAGGCATTGACAGCAAGATTCTGCTGCGCGAAGTCCTTAAGCTGATCCGAGAGAAAGGCTACGAGGTAGGCAACATTGATTCTACCGTTTGCTTGCAAGAGCCCAAAGTAAACCCGCATATTCCAGCCATGAAAACCTGCTTGGCCCAAGTAATGGAGATTAAGGAGGAAGACATTTCCATCAAGGCCACTACTACTGAACAGTTAGGCTTTGTAGGCAAAAAAGAAGGCGTAGCTGCTTATGCTACTGTGCTCATTCAACGGGCTACCGCGTAAGCAGCCCTGCTCATTCTTGCCTTAAATTTGCGAAAATGGCCATAATACGACTATCGTTTGTTCGTTAGGCAAAAATTGAGTAGCATTAACGTCTTATACCGAACAACAAACAATTTCATGAAAAAGCATTTGTACACGTTGGGCATGGCCGCCGCTTTCCTGTCGGCTTGCTCCACGTCCCAAACTCCTTCCGCTTCTATGGCGGGCGGAACCGCCACCGGCGCCAACGCAACGGCAGCCACCGGGACTTCCGCCGCGGCAAACCCCACCCAATACGCCAACACCATTACGGCCGCAGACATGGAGAAATACCTGCGCGTATTGGCTTCTGACTCTTTGGAAGGCCGTGAGACCGGAAGACGCGGGCAGAAAATGGCTGCTGAATACATTTCCAATCACTTCAAGTCTATTGGCGTTCTAGGCCCGGTAAAAACAGGCTCAAACCCATATTACCAGACGTTTGATCTGGAGGAAAGCACTTGGGGCGAAGGTTACGTGACGGTGGGCAGCAAGCGTTTCACCATGGGCAAAGACTTCTTCGTGTTGGGCGCTTCGCCGTACCAGACCGAAGAGGCTACGCAGGTAGTGTTTGCCGGTTATGGCATTGACGACCCCGCCTATTCAGACTACACCAACCTGGACGTAACCGGCAAAGCCGTGGTAGTGCTGGCCGGTGAGCCTAAGAAAGCCGATGGCAATTACCTCATCAGTGGAACTGATAAAATGAGTACCTGGTCACAGGATGCCCGCACCAAAGCGACCGCTGCTACTGCAAAAGGCGCCAAAAGCGTGCTGGTAGTGATGGGTACAACAGATGCTGAGTTTCAGCAGATGACCGCCCGCTACGCTGGGATGTTAACGCGTTCATCCATCGGGTTTGGAACATCTAACGCGCAACCGCGTGCCGCTAACATCTACGTGTCTCCTTCCATGGCTGCCGCGCTGTTGAACACCAAGCCAGAGCAATTTGCTTCTTACGGAGCCACTGTAGGCAAAGCCGGAAAAGCCGTGGCCTCGCCGTACAAAGCCGCTACTAACGTAAAGATCAAAACGGCCCGTAACAAGCAGCCACTGCCCACTGAGAACGTGTTGGGTTACATTGAGGGTTCTGACCTGAAAGACCAACTGATTGTCATCAGCTCGCACTATGACCACGAAGGCATCAAGAACGGCGTGGTATATAACGGCGCCAATGACGATGGTTCTGGCACCATGGCCGTGATGGAATTGGCCCAAGCATTCGCGCAAGCGAAGAAAAACGGCCACGGCCCGCGCCGCAGCATCCTGTTCCTGACGGTAACCGCCGAGGAGAAAGGCCTGTTGGGTTCTGAGTACTACACCGAAAACCCAGTTTTCCCGCTGGAGAACACCGTAGCCGACCTGAACATTGACATGATTGGCCGTAATGACAAAGAGCACGAAGGCAAGCCAGATTACATCTACGTGATTGGTTCTGACAAGCTTTCCTCTGAACTACACGCCATCTCTGAGAACGCGAACAAAACGTACGCCAACATTGATCTGGACTACCGCTTCAACGACCCCAATGATCCCAACCAGTTCTACTACCGTTCAGACCACTACAACTTCGCGAAGCACAAAATTCCTGTTGCCTTCTACTTCAACGGCGTGCACGAAGACTACCACCAACCCACCGATGACGTGGAGAAAATCAACTTCCAATCAGCTGAGAAAGTAGCCCGCCTGGTGTTCTACACCGCCTGGGACTTGGCTAACCGCACGGAGCGCATCAAGGTGGACAGCAATAAGAAATAAGCAAAGCTTATTTCCAGTTCTGAGTTCTGAGTCTGGAGTGCTGAGTTAAGAAAGTCTCTGGACTCCAGACTCAGAACTTATAAGATGTATGTAAACAGAAAAAGGAGAGGGTAATGCCTCTCCTTTTTCTGTTTACATACATCTTATTGGCGGGTTCAACGTTATTTTTGTAGTTTGACCACTTCTCACAGAAAAGAGGACAGAAAACCGTTCGGGTGCTTTTCGCCTGTTTTCTGAAAAACTGCTTAAAAGAGAGAAGCAAGTGTGTAACGGCTAAAGCCGATGCCTGAAAGATTAACTGAACTAAGAACTTGAGCATAAAATTAAAGCAATTTCTGCTGGACGCGGAGGACAAGTCCTTTGACCTGGAGCACCGCCGGAAAATCCGCTTCAACATTGGCAAGTACAACGCCGCTGTGCAGAACGGCATGGCCGCCTATGAGCACCATGAACTGGCGCGGGAGCGGGCGTCTTTCCTCAAAACCCAGACCATCAACAACCTGGACAAGTACCTGGTGGAGTTTGAGAACAATTTCACCAAAAGAGGCGGGAAAGTAATTTGGGCACAGAACGCTGAAGAAGCCCTGCGGGAGATTGGCACCATCATGAAGCGCAAACGCGCCAAATCGGTGGTGAAGTCCAAGTCCATGAGTACCGAGGAAATCCACCTGAACGACTTTTTGGAGAAAAACGGCGTGGAAACCGTGGAAACCGATCTGGGCGAATACATTGTCCAGTTGGCCGGGCA
The DNA here is from genome assembly GCF_054956755.1 of Rufibacter sp. JT3400010. Classification (NCBI taxonomy): domain Bacteria; kingdom Pseudomonadati; phylum Bacteroidota; class Cytophagia; order Cytophagales; family Hymenobacteraceae; genus Rufibacter; species Rufibacter sp. JT3400010. Next base: position 10,202 of record NZ_JBUDXA010000032.1, read on the forward strand.
GCGCCCGTACCACATTGTCACGCCGGCCATGCACATGTCTAAAAAAGACATTTCAGAGCTGTTTACCAAAAAACTAGGCATTCCGCGCACCGATGACGCCCAGCAACTGGTGCTTACCGCCCGCAAACTCCTTCGGGAGAAATACACCCAGGCCGAGGTAGGCATCAGCGGCGCCAACTTCCTCATTGCGGATATTGGCGGCATTGCCGTGACGGAGAACGAAGGGAACGCCCGTTTGTCCACTACTTTCCCTAAAACGCACATCGCCATAGTGGGTATTGAGAAACTGATTCCGTCTATGCTGGATTTGGATCTGTTCTGGCCTTTGCTCAGCACCAGCGGTACCGGCCAGAATGTGACCATTTACAACACCATTCTCACCGGTCCGCGCCAACCCACCGAGAAGGACGGCCCCGAGGAGATGTACGTGGTGCTACTGGACAATGGCCGCACCAACCTGCTGGCCCAGCCCGAACAGCGCGAAGCCTTGAACTGTATTAGGTGTGGCGCTTGCCTTAACGTGTGCCCCGTGTACAAGAACATTGGCGGCCATACCTATGAAACCACTTATAGCGGCCCTATTGGCTCTGTGATTACGCCGCACTTGGCGGGCATGGAAGAACACAAGCATTTGAGCTACGCCAGTTCCCTCTGTGGAGCCTGCACCAGCGTGTGCCCAGTGAAGATAAACCTGCACAACCTGCTCCTGTTAAACCGTAAGCAAAGCGTAGAAGAAGGACTGGTTGATAAAAATGAGAAACTCGCTTTCAAGTTCTGGGCGAAAGGCATGCAACACCGCAGACTGTTAAACTTGGCACCGGCGTCGGTTAAAAACTTCGTGCTGGGGCACGTGCAGAAAGAAACCTGGAGCAAACGCCGCGAACCCCTCAAAGCCGCGCCGCTGTCCTTTAATGAGATGTGGCGAAAACAGCGTAAAAACCGCTAACGCACAAAAAAGCCTTCTGCATACAGAAGGCTTTTTTCATTCTATAAGAAAGGCAAGTAGAGTGGCTCTACTGAGAATAGTCCTTAGTAAACAGATTTTCTTTTTTTGCGGGTAACACTCTTTTTCACATGAGTTTCGTTCCGCTTGTTGTGCTTGTACTTAGCCTTAGAACCTTTTTTCTTTTTAAGCAGGAACGGTGATTCTTTCTTTGCCAGGTTAGTACTAGAAGCAGCCATGCTTACTGGCGAAAAAGAAACCGCAAACGCGCAGAGCAATACAGTGAGTACAAACTTTTTCATAAGAAGCAATATTAGTTAAATTATATATAACTACTACATACTTCTAAGATATACGGTTAAATTTAATTTTACAAATTAATTTTTGCACTAAGCTACTATCCTGCTCTATACTCCTTACAACTGACGCAAGGCTTTCACCAGCATTTCGACCTCTTTTTCAGAAACAGCCGGGAAATTGGCGATTCTGATTTGTTTGTCTTTGAATGCTCCGTAGCCGCTTCCTACCACCAATCCCTGGCTTTTCAATTGGGAAATAACCTCGGCGGCGGGCTTATCCAACACATTTGCTACAATGACCGTGGGCGAACGATGGGCTTTCTCCTGTACAAACGGCGCAAACAAAGCACTCTCTTCCAGAAAGGCATATACCTGTTGGGCCTTCGCGTCAGTTTCCTGCCTGATTGCCTCTACGCCTTTGGCCAGCATGTCTTCCACTACGTGGGTGAGCAGGTAAATGTCCAGCACATTGGGCGTACTAGGCGTCTGAAACTGCTGGTACTGCTCTTGCAAAGACGCAATGCTGTGGTGCCCGCCGGTGTACTGCTGTCCTTCAAGGGTAGCAGCTTTCGCGCGGCAGCGTTCATTCACGAGCCATACGCCCAACCCTGCGGGCAAGCCGAATCCTTTCTGCACCGATAGAAAGGCCGTATCAATTTTAGAGAAGTCCAGTGCGGCATACGGTGCCCCCGAGACAATGTCTACGGAGATAAGCGGTTCTGGAAACCTCTGGCGTAACTCATGAATGTCTGCCACCGGTACCCGTACGCCGGAACTGGTTTCATTCTGGGTAATAGCCAGCAACTCAGTTCCAGCGGGCACCTGCACTTCCTCTAAGCTGAAGCCTTGACCAAACGGCACTTGCAATAGTTGCGCATTTCGGCCCTGCCCCTTGGCGTGTTCATAGTATTTTTTGGAAAAGGAGCCATTTACCAAGTGGTAGCTGCTCTGCGCCGTCAGGCTCTGGAGGCTCCGTTCCCAGATCTCGGTGGCCGAGCCGGTAAAGTAAATGGCATAATCATGGGACAACTGAAACAACGCCCGTAAACCCGCATCTGCCCGCCGGTACAAGTCTTTGAACGCCTGGCTCCGGTGCGACTGCGAAAATACCTGTTTGTCTAAGCCAGTTTGCAGATGCCCTGCCACCGTAGGATACAGTTGCGCCGGACCGGGAGTGAAATATACAGAAGCCATCTTTTGATTGTATGAAGGATTGGTTGATTGATTGAGAGAATAAAAGAAGCTGTTTTTAGCCTATTCTGGAAGAAACAGGCCAAAAACAGCTCTCAAGAACGTGCTCTTGCTACGCGATATTAATACAGCGTGCGGGATTTGATAGTATCTGGAATCTGCTTCAGGTGCTTGATCACAGAGCGGTCATACTTGGTGTCTACGTCTGTAATTACGTACCCAATGGTCTCATTCGTTTTCAGGTACTGGCCCAGAATATTGATCTGGTTATCTGCCAGTGTGTTGTTGATTTTAGCCAGAATACCCGGTACGTTGCGGTGAATGTGAATAAGCCGGTGCGCGTTGCGAAGCGCCGGTAATTGAAGATTCGGGAAGTTCACGCTGTTGTAAGAACCGCCGGTATTGATGTAGTCAATCATCTTGGACGGTACGTACTGCGCAATGTTTTCCTGGGCTTCCTCGGTGCTGCCGCCCACGTGCGGAGAAAGCAGCGTATTGGGCAATCCGCGGAGCGCCGACTCAAAGGTTTCCTGGTTATTTTTGGGCTCATACGGAAACACGTCTACCGCGCACCCTCTTATTTTGCCGCTTTTGATGTTCTGGGCCAAGGCTTCAATGTCCACCACGTGGCCGCGGGCCAGGTTCAAGAATAAAACGCCGGGCTTCATCAGCTCAAATTCTTTCGGGCCGATAATGTTTTTGTTGCTGGCGCGGCCGTCTACGTGCAGGGTCACAATATCTGCTAAGGCGAGCAGCTCAGCCAAGGAATTGCAGACTTTGGCGTTGCCGAGGGCCAGTTTGTCTACCACGTCATAGAAGTAGACTTCCATGCCTAAGCTTTCCGCTAAAACAGAAAGCTGTGACCCGATGTTGCCGTACCCAATGATGCCCAGTTTCTTGCCCCGTATCTCATTGGAACCCTTCGCCGATTTATCCCACTCGCCCTGGTGCAGGCGGTTACTTTTCTCCACTAGTCCACGGGAAAGCATGATGATCTCGCCAATAGCCATTTCCACCACGCTGCGGGTGTTGCTGTACGGAGCATTGAACACCACAATACCACGCTCGGTGCAGGTCTGTAAATCTATCTGGTTGGTGCCTATGCAGAAAGCGCCTACCGCCATCAACCTCGGCGCGTGCGCCAAAGCCTTGGCCGTAACCTGCGTTTTAGACCGAATACAAAGGATAGCCACGTCATGCAGTTGGGCGCACAGTTCCTCTTCTTCCAGGGCCCCGGCAATGACCTCCACCTGGTAACCTTCCTGCCGGAACATGTTAATAGCCCGCTCATGAATCCCCTCCAGCACCAGCACTTTGATGCGATTTTTAGGATAGGAGAGCGCGCTGGGCAATTTGTTCACATACAGGAACTCGTCTAAGGTAGGGGTGACGTGGTCTGCTCTATTCACCACGCTGTCGCGGCTCACGTTCTCGGTGAAGGCGTAGAATTTATCGGCAATGCCTGCCTCCTTTATTTCCCAGTCGGTGTAGCCGTCACCTATGACGAACACCTCCCCGGCTAGTTCCAAACTTTTGATCTGTTTGGCTTTGCCCTGGTTTTGGGTGAGTACGTTGGCGCGGTCAAAACCCGTGATGTTGCCGGCCTCGTCATACGTGAAACTGTTGGCGAATACGTTTTCGGGTTTTACGCCTAGTTCCTGTACAATGGGCACAATGAACTCCTTGAACCCGTTGGAGATGATGTAAATATCGTCTTTGAAGGCCTCAAAGAAGGTTCTGTTATGTTTGAACGACTCAGAGATCTGACCGCGCAGGTGCTCAATAAGGGTGGTGATATGGTCTTTGTTGGCGTGTAGCAAAGCCAACCGCTGCTCCAGGGAATCTACCAGCGGAATTTCGCCCTCCATGCCCAGATCTGTGATGCGCTGAATCTCGGTGAGTACTTTTTGGCGCTTGGCCGGGTCAGGGATGCAGATAGCGCAAAGTTCGTCTAAGGCCTCTACCTTGGTGAAGGTACTGTCAAAATCAATAATAAAGTGCTTGTGCATACGCTTGAGAATGATGTGGCGAGGCCCTGGAAGATGTATCTGCCGCTACCTCTGGTGACTATTGTGCCGCCCCTACCGGAATGGTGCCTTAATATTGGGGAGGATATAGGTAAATGAAAAGCGTTTTCGGGTTGTTTTTCGCAAAACCGCCCGAAAATGCGCTATTTGCCAGTTGCTTTTGCTAAAAAAGAGCCGGTACGCCCGGCCGACGGGAAAACGGCGTGACGTCATTAATGTCTTTGATGCGGCAGATAAACCGCGCCATGCGCTCCACTCCAAAACCTGCCCCTGCGGTATACGGCAACCCTTGCTGTTTGACTACTTCCAAGTAATTTTTGAAAGCTTCTTTGTCGGCGCCGGTTTCTCCCATGCGTTTCAGAATCTGGTGGTACTCGTTCTCGCGTTCCGCGCCAGACAAGCCTTCACCATAGCCCTCGGGCCAGATGAGGTCATAGTTGAGGTACGTACCCGGTTGGGCGGGGTCTTCCTTGTCATAAAACTCGCGGCGGTGATTTAGGAGCCAGAAAGGGGCGGTGGCCTCCATTGATTTGAGGTGTTCATAGTCTGGCCCGTACTGCGCCTCCAGTTCTTCGGTACGGTACACGTCCAGTTTGCCAATTTCCGGCAGAGACTCGGGGCGGTACTTGGCTACTACCTCGGGCACGTCTCTTTTCACGGCAGAAAAGACGTACTTGATCAGGTCTTCCATGAAGGAGCGCACAAAGGCACCATTTTTGTTACGGAACTCAAAGTCTATCTGCGTGAACTCAAACAGGTGCCGTCCCGTAAATGCACGGTCGGCAAACTCTAAACGAACGTTAGGTGACACAATATACAGAGCTTCTAACGCAGGGTTCAGCAAGGCTAGCTGTTTGTGGAAGATCATGGATTTGGTAAGGCTCCAGCGGCTACCGGCATAGGAGATGACCGCATCTACTACGCCATGGTTCAAGGGGTCTGTAATGGGCGATAGCATAAGGGGCATAAGTTGCACCAAACCGCGCTCAAACATGAACTGATGGGCCGCTCTTATAATGGCTTGCTGCACTTTAAGTACATCTATAGTAGCCGAAGCCTGTACTTGCGCCAATGTAGCCTCTAAACTTACTGGCATCTCTTCAACTAAATCAGCTTGCATAGTAAATTTTGTAAATGTGTTAAACTTTACCTCATTTCGTTAATACAAACATAACACTTTAGCCAATAATTTGAGTATTTCGTAATCATATTTTTCGTATCTTAGCACTTCTTTAAAAAGAGAATATATTCCTTGTTGAATTGCTAAAAATAGACCTATAAAATGGCCCAAGTTTCAGAAATTGATAATCTTGACAGAAGAATTCTTTCCATGTTAATGCTGGATGCCACCAGAGCTTATACAGACATAGCCAAAGAATTACAGGTTTCTGGGGGTACCGTACACGTGCGCATGAAGAAGTTGGAGGACCTGGGCGTGATCAAAGGATCACACCTGTTTATCAACCCCAACGCGGTAGGATATGACATTTGCGCTTTCATTGGTATTTACCTGGAGAAAGGCTCTGCGTACCAGACGGCGGTAACCGCCATGCGCCAAGTGCCCGAGATTGTGGAAATGCACTACACTACCGGCCAGTGGAGCATGTTTGCCAAAATCATTTGTCGTGACACCCTGCACCTGCGCGAAGTCCTGAATGAGAAAATACAGGCTATTGAAGGCGTAGAGCGCACCGAAACCTTTATTTCATTAGAAGAAAGCATTACCCGTCAGGTAAATATCCTGTAAATCCTATTAATGCACACATTGGCCGAAAACGAAAACTGTAGTATCTTTCAACGCTAAAGTCTATAGATAGGCCAGCGCGTTTATGAACGAAAGATCTGGTACCCGTACGATTCAAAGATGGACAAGGCAGGCATTCCTGCCTTTCCTGTTTCTTTTTATATGGGCCTGCGGCGATTCTGAAACTCCCGAGAAGGGAATCACCCTCAAGAGAACCGCCCGCAAAGTAAGTGTCATTGCCCACCGGGGCGCTTCTGGCCTGGCACCAGAGAACACCTTGCCCGCGGTAAAGAAAGCGCTGGAAACCTCCGCAGATTTCATTGAGATAGACGTTCACCAGTCTAAAGACGGCGAGGTGGTGGTGATCCATGACCCTACCGTTGACCGCACCACCAACGGCACCGGCCGCGTAGCCGATCTCACCCTGGCCCAACTGAAGGAACTAGATGCAGGTATTAAACATGACTCTTCCTTTGCCGGTACCCGCATTCCTACCTTAGCGCAGGTCTTACGCGCCGTGAAAGGCAAAAAGAAACTGCTCATTGAACTGAAAAAAGGCGAAGAAGACTATTATGAGGATTTTGAGGAAAACACTCTCCGGATCATACGGGAGCACCGCGCCGAGGAATGGTGTGTGCTTCAGTCTTTCCATGATCCCATTTTGGAACGCATCTGGAAAGCCGACTTTGTGATTCAGACCCATAAACTGATGGTGGGCAAGATTCCTTTTCTGCCCATTTTCATTGACCATGAACTGAAATTCGGCAATTTTGACCGTTACTCAGAAGCCACTGCCATTAACATCCATCGGTATTTCGCCTCCAAGGCGTTTATCAAACTTCTGCACAGCCAAGGCTTCAAAACCTTTATTTGGACGGAGGATGAACCTAGGAATATTCAACGGCTTTATGAGCTTGGCGCTGATGGGGTGATGACCAATCATCCGGAGTTGGTGAATTGGCAGTAAGCTTTTTTTGGAGTTGTTTAAGGAAAATAAGCGAAAATAGTGGGTAGCTACTGATAGGTGCATGCAGCTTGCTATTCCCTTGGCTTGGCCGGTTATCTCGTGGGTGCAAGTGCGGCTCTTTGCATGGTTTCTGATAAGCGCTCGGGGAAGACTGGAACTGGGGAAAGTAGAAATAATGGTGATGATTGTACCCGTAGAGACCAGGCACTGCCTTGTCTCTGTTACGCATTGCTTTCTCCGGCAAAGACGTATTCGCATTCCCATCTCGGATTCCTACGCTCTGCCGTACCTTCTAAGGATATTCGTTCTAGTGCCGTCTTTGGCAAATTACCCCTAAAACGCTGGGGCCACTTCCATAGAAGAAGCTTCTCCCACTAATGACTTTCTCCCAGTTGGTTGTATAGAAGCAGGGAGCCGCAGGCGCTGGCTAGTACCATCTGGAGGTCTGGGCTTACTGTATTCTTCAGCCAGACTTTTCCGGTGTTAATGGTCTGCACACTGGCTAGTACGTGGCCGTCGCGGGAGAACTCATACCCGATGGCCGTAGAGGACGGAATGGATTTCCCTACCCATTTATATAGTGGAAAAACCTCAATTTCATAGGTGCCGTTGCTGAGTTTACCGGCAAAATTCACCCGCTCTAGGTAGGTGCCTGGGTCGGCTAAGGTCATCCGCCACTCGCCGCTTTCCGGTGAACGGAACGCTACTTGCAGGAACTCCCGCTGTTTGTTCAGGTTCGCAGACAGACCGCCTACCTCGGCGGTGGTCGCGTTGAGCATGGCGGCAGCCTGCACCGGCCAGGTTTTCTGTTGCACCGTGTCTCTTACCCCGAAGCTGTATTTCTGGTATGCTTCTGACACCTGAATCAGGTTTCCGTACTCTGTGCTTTGTGTCCAACCCCGCCTAATTCCTTCCAATTGGTAAGCTCCAAACCCGAAGCCTTTTTCTTTGCCCAGTGACAACCTGAACGCCGAACGGCCTACCACCGGCAGCACCGTGGCTTCTTGCTGCAGTCCTTCGCTTACTTTCATGTCTGGCACAGCGCAACCAGAAACACTTAGAAAAACAACGGCAGAAAAGAAAAGAATTTTGAACCGGGTCATACAGGGAAAGTCAGGTAACAGGAAAGTCTACAGACGCACTCATGCGTGCTTTAAAAGGGAGACAAGCAGAAAAGCAGACACCCCTATGTGATTACTTTCTTATATTTAGGGAGAACAGCCCGATACCTTGCTTTCCAATCATTACCCCCACACTTACGTATGTCTATACATCTTACCCTTACCGCATGATTTTAGATGCCTATACTTTCCTGATCATCCTTAGCAGCCTTGTAGTTCTCTCCTACATGTTTGACATTGTGGCCAGGAAATCGAAAATACCTTCTGTCATCCTACTGCTCTGTACCGGAATTCTTCTGCAGATAGGAGCTAACTACTTTGATGTGCGATTGCCGGGTTTGCGCAGTATTCTGGAACTGTTCGGGATTATTGGGTTGATTTTAATAGTACTGGAGGGTGCGTTAGACCTGAAACTAAGCCGCGACAAACTCCCACTCATCAGAAAAACGTTGCTCACGGCTACGCTCACCTTGCTTATCACAGCGGCACTTATTGCCTGGTTTGTGCATTTCTGGCTGCAGGTGCCGTACCAGGTAGCTATTGTGAATGCGATTCCGCTGGCGGTGATCAGTAGTGCCATTGCCATTCCCAGCGTGAGCAACCTTACTCCGCAGAAGCGGGAGTTCATTGTCTACGAGGCTACCTTTTCAGATATTATAGGAATAGTGGCTTTCAATTTCGCGGTGCAAAATGAACAGATTAGCGTTGGCTCTTTTGTCACCCTGGTTGTTGACCTCACTAGCATTCTTCTTATTTCTGTTGTGTGCTGCCTTATTCTGCTGTTTTTTGTAGACAAGATCAAAAGCCATATCAAGTTCTTCCTGATTATTGCGCTGCTGATTCTATTGTATTCGGTGGGCAAAAAGCTGCATCTGTCTTCGCTGCTGATGGTGCTGTGCTTTGGCCTCATGCTCAATAATGCCGCATTGTTTATCAAAGACCGGCTGGGCAAATACATCAACCTGAAATCTCTGCAGTCTGAGATAGTACAGCTGAAGCAAATAAACGGGGAAAGTGCCTTCGTGATCAGAACCTTCTTTTTCCTGCTGTTCGGGTTTTCCATCAATCTGCAGGACTTGTTTCAGCTAGACGTATGGGTGCTGGGTTTCACCATCTTCAGCATTATCCTGCTGGTGCGGTTTGCGTACCTGCAATACATTGCGCGCGTGCCGCTTATTCCAGAACTTTTCATCGCCCCCAGAGGGCTTATCACCATTCTACTGTTCTACAGCATTCCGGCCCAGTATGACATTGTAGGCATGAATGAAAGTGTGCTTTTCTTTGTGGTCTTGCTTTCCAGCCTGCTCATGATGCTGGGGCTCCTGCTCACCAGAAACAGCGTGAACGACATTCCTAATTATTAAGGACGAAGAAAATTTGCGTTCTCCAGATGAAACAGGTGCCGGGTAGCGTTATTTCCTAAAATTCTCTAGCTTAGCCTTATGAGAAAAGCACTGACGGTCATGGCAATATGTATTCTCTGCTCGGTACCGGGCTGGGGCCAATTACTGTCAGATCCGTTACTGCCCTCCTCGGGAGAAGGCCCCAAGCCGATGCCCAGGTTAGCCATTATACGTATTAATGGCCCTATATTGCTTCTGGGCTCCCAAGTAACAGATTACGCTTCTTTAGTGGTAGATCCTAAAGAAATCACCGTGGTGAAAACCTATCAGGACTCAACCATGCTGGCCACCATGGGCAACGAAGCCAAACATGGAGTTTCGGTTATTGAGCTCAAAAACCCGAAAACGCTCCTGAACCTGGAGCATGTGCTGGATTACTTTGAAGTCCCGCCTGCCCAACGGCAACTACGCATTCTGCTGAACAAACAGCCCATCAATGAAAGCCGCTTTCTAGCCGATCTCAGAAGGATTGAAAAAATAGAAGTGATTACGCTGGATAAATTAAGCCCTTACCGAATCAGTTGGGATGAAAACGAGCAGTTCCTGAACATTGTCACTGTAAAGGCATCTTCACCCAAGCTCTAAAATCCCTTTGCACGATAACAAAATACGTACAAAGGGCAACCACAAGGGATTGCCCCTACATTTTAAAATACAAATCCCCTGTTTAGAGGCTGTTTTCAGAAAACAGCCTCTAAACAGGGGATTTGTCACTCACTCACTCACTCACTCACTCACTCACTCACTGTCTTCGTCCGGGAGAATCTCTACATCCTGCACCAGCACCAGGTTCTCTATTTCGCGGCCTCTGGGTGTGTTGGCGAGACCACCTAAGGCAGTTTCTTTGTACTTGGTTTCCATGCTTTGTCCTACCTCGCCCAAGGCCATGACGCATTGGTCCACCGGAATGACCGGGTTCACGCCTGCAATGGCGATCTGAGCGCTGGAAAAGGCAATGGCGGCGGCGCTGGCGTTGCGCACAATGCAGGGCACCTCTACCAAACCCGCCACGGGATCACAGATCAAACCCAACATGCACTGGATGGTAATGGCCACCGCGGCAAACGCCTGCTCTACCGTGCCGCCCAGGCAGTACACAATGGCACCAGACCCCATGGCGGCGGCGCTTCCGGTTTCGGCTTGGCAACCACCCACGGCTCCGGCCAGCGACGCGTTGGTTTCAATGATAAGCGCAATACCGGCGGCTACCAGCAAGCCTTCCAGAATTTTTCGGTCTTCTAACTGGTGCAGGTCTTGGATGGTAGTTAAGATACCAGGCAGAATTCCCGAGGCTCCGGCGGTGGGGGCGGCTACTACCCGGCCCATACACGAGTTAACCTCCTTGGCGCCCAAAGCTCTGCTGATGAGCTGCTGGAATTCGGGTGACAGCACCGTTACCGGCGCAGCCGCTACTTTCTTAGCCCCGTTGTTCACCATGCCAGAGCGGGAAGTCATGTCTTGGGTAAGGCCGGTTTTCACGGCATCGCGCATGACGTCATACGCCCGCTGCAGGCCGTCCCAGATTTCTTCTTCTGAGCGGCCTTTCTGTTCTATCTCATAGGCCAGCACTGCTTTGTACAACGGTTCTCCCGTAGCCCGGCAATGCTGCTCCCAACTCGCGAAATCATTAAAAAGTAGTGCCATTTTTCGTTTATATCTACACGTTCAGAAACCATTTCCCTTGCCTGTCAAACTTCTCGCTCTCCTCTGCCTTACGACTTTTTGAAAAGGGTTCAGTCTTTAAAATTACGAGAAAGAAAAGAGAAAGCAGCATCTCTTTCTATACGGCAGGCGAAAAAAACCTAACGGTAGTTCTCCTTCTCTTTTTTGCCTATTTTTAAGGAAACAGCCCCAAAACAAACTGCTTATGCTGGCCGCCTTACTGCAGCAAGTTCCGCTTTTCACGCCAGAGGACGTAGAGGTTTTTCTGCCTCTATGGAAGAAACGCTTTACGGTGAACCGAGGTGATTTTCTCATACGCGAAGGCCAGGTGGAACAGCACCTGTACTTTGTGGAAAGCGGCGCCCTGCGCCTGTATTTACCTACCGCGGAGGAAGATATTTGCGTGGGTTTCGCCTACCCTAATACGCTAATCACTTCCTTTCCTTCGCTGGTCACGCAAACACCCTCACAGTACTGCATTCAGGCCCTGCGGAGAACCGAATTGGTAGCCATCAGTAAAACTGATTTTGACCTGATCCAAGAAAAACGGCCGGTATTCGGGAAGTTCTGGCGACTGGAGTTGGAGAAGGCTTTAGTAGGGAAGATTGAACGCGAAGTAGACCTCCAACTCCCCGACCCAGCCCAGCGCCTGGAACGACTACTGCGCCGAAGTCCGCACATTTTCCAGTTGGTGCCCAAGAAGTACATTGCCTCTTATCTGCGCATGACCCCTGAAACCCTGAGCCGCATCATGTAATTCTTGATTTAAATCAAGGATTCAGGCGAAAAGGGCTTCTACCTTTGGCAAAAAGATAACCGTCATGGATACAGCCACTTTCCTTTCCCAACTTCGGCAACAAGCCCAAAATCAGCAGGAGATCATCTGCTCTGAGTTTTTGCCGCAATCGCCTGCCACGCTCAATGTGAAACCGCACGCCACCGGCTGGAGTATTCTGGAATGTGTGGAGCACTTAAACCGCTACAGCCGCTTCTATCTGCCCCACTTTGAACGCGCCCTAGCCGCTGCCTCCGCTCCCGTTTCTCCGCAGCCGGTGCGCTATTCCTGGATAGGCAAAAAGTCATTGGACCTGGTAAACCCCAGCAACTCTAAGAAACACAAAACGCTGAAGCACATGAACCCGCACAACAGCCAGCTCACCCCAGCCGTGTTGGACGAGTTCCTGCAGCACCAGGAAGTGCTGCTTCGGCTTTTGCATACCGCCAGCAACGCAGACCTCAACCAGAAAACTATTCCGGTGGAGTTCTTTCAGTTGCTCAAGATGCGGTTGGGTGAAGCCTTGGAGTTTATAGTCTTGCACCAACAGCGTCACCTGCAGCAAGCCCTACGGGTGAAGGAGCAGGTTCATCAGCCCATAAGTTTGGTTATTTGAGGGATAGCCTGCTAACTGGCACGAGTCTGGAGACTCGTGCCTTGAGATAAGAGGGAGTCTCCAGACTACCTCGCTGCGCAGCAGTGACATTGCGCATTGCTGGTTATCCATGTACGTAATACCCTGCTCAAATGACCTCGCAGTGGCTGAAAGACCTGCGAGCGTCTGTGCCGACTGCTTTCTCATTTTGCCAATCAGGAGATTGGCTGTCCCAAAGTGCGTAGAGCGCTGACGCTAACTCTACGCACAGCATTAGACACTGCGATATTTCCTTTTAGGTTTTAGTAAAGCAAGTACAATGAATCGACATTAACCAGAAGCATACCGGCGCATTATTCACCCGCAGCAATCTCCTTAATGACCACTATTCCCCGCTCACCGGTTTGCAGGTTCACTTTCCAGAGTTCGTGCGCATTGGTGTTGGTGATCCAGAGGAAATCTTGGTGGAAGAGAACATCGTTTGGTTCCTCTAGCCCTGCTACTACGGTACGGATGCGTTCTTTCTGGAGGTTCATTTCTTTGACTTTCCCGTTGTAGGTATCGGCTAGGTAAAGGACGTTGCCGTGTGCGGTGATGCCCATGCAGTGTTGCAGGTAGGCTTCGTCAAAATCGCCGTCTTCATCGCCAAACTCAAAGAGGCCCCGGCCAATGAGGGTGGTCACGGTGCCTTTGTCCAGGTGCAGGGCCCGTACAGCGCTGGCTTCGGGGTCTGCGATGAAGAGCGTGCGATCTAATAGGGTGAGGCCGCTGGGTTGGTTGAAAGCTGCTTCAGGCAAGGTGTCATCAGCCAACGCCTCGCGCCCGGTACCCGCAAATCGGTACACTTTCTCTGTCTCAAGATTCATGCGCAGGATCTGGTGGTTTCCGGCACTGGCTAGGTAGAGTTGGTTTCCGTCTATGGCAAGGTCCCAAGGGCTGTTGGGGTTCACGGGAACGCCCACTTCCTCATGGAAAAAGTAGTAACTCAACTCTCCCGTTCCGGCAATGGTTGTCACGCGCTGCTTCTGGAGGTCCACTTTCCGGAGGGCATTGTTCTTCGCATCTGCTACGTACAGGTACGTTCCATGCAGGGCCAGGCCGTGCGGCTCGTGGAAACTGGCAGTTTCAAAGGAACCATCTAAAAAACCTTCCTGGCCGTTGCCTATGCTTTCCAGTATCTGCCCTGTGGTAGTAAGCTTTAAGATTCTGTTGTGCCCGCTGTCTGAAAGGTAGAGATGGCCTTCGGGGTCTGAGATCAGTTTGGAAGGAAACTTCAAGGCCGAGGTAGGCGCTGGTTCAGGTGTAAAGCGGAATGGCTCCCGGTTTAACTTCTCCCCGAAGGCTTCTATGAGGTTATCCAGATGAGGTTTGATAATATCATAGATGCCTTCGCCGGGCTTCTGGCCTACTACTTTGCCGTCGGGGTCAATGAGGGTAACGGTGGGCCAGGCATTGATGGCGTATTGTTTCCAGACCTCAAAATCAGCATCATTCACTACCGGGTGTTCAATCCCGAACTTGAGAATGGCCTGTCTGATGGCGTTCTGCCGTTTTTCGGCATCAAATTTTGCTGAATGCACGCCAATAACGACCAGTTCACGGGCGTATTCTTTTTCCAGACGCTTTAAATCTGGCAGTATGTGCTGGCAGTTGATGCACCCAAAAGTCCAAAAGTCCAGCAAGACAATTTTCCCCCTGAAATCCTTCAGGGAATAGGAACGGTCTGTGTTAAGCCAACCGTGGCGGGTATTTATTTCGGGGGCATTGACACGTCCGGTAAGCATAAGCAGTGTTTCGGGTTGTAAAGGGACTTCTGAAAAGTACCGCACGGTTCAGCATCTATTTCCAAGCTGAAATCTAGATTCTAAGCCGAAAACAGAAGTAGAGGAACCAAACAAAGCTCAGGTCTCCTTTTTCTCTGTGCTAACTCAAGAAACCTTCTACGCTTTCTGATGGGAGTGGTTAGCCCTTGGTACTTTCTATGCAGGCCTGAGGCTAGGAACGCGAAAACTTCTCTTTATAAGTTGCGTTTTTATGTTTGTTTCTAAAAAGTAGGTTCATAGCACCTTCAGGCTTGGTTTGCGTGGCTGGGTGGTGTATCTACGCATGTGTCACCTTTACTTGGTTTCTTATAACATAACTCTACCCACCTTGAACATCAAACTTTTCCTGACCACCAACCTGCTGTGGTTTTTCCTGTCTACGGGAGTTGTCGCCCAGGTTCCTGTCGCTAAAGCGGTCTTAGATTCTGTACAGACAGCTCCTCCTGCGGAAGAAAAACCTAGAACGAGCAAGTACCTGAAACGGGCAGTGCTGCCTTCGGCTCTCTTAATTGCGGCAGGCATCTCCACCATCAAAGACAACGGGTTTTACAGCAGCTATGACGCCAGCCGAGACGCCCGCAAGGCTTTCCCTAATTTCAGCAACAACCTGGATGATTACCTTTTCTTCGTGCCCATTGTGGGGCTTTACGGCTTCGACCTGTTCTCCTCTCAGAACAAGCATGACATAAGAAGACAAACCGGCTTGCTGCTAGCTTCTGGAGCGCTTACCACTCTGGTCATTTACCCTACCAAAATCTGGACGGCCCAGGAACGGCCCAATGGCAAGCCACGGTCCTTCCCTTCAGGCCATACCGCCTACGCGTTTACCATTGCCACCTTGGTAGACAAGGAATTTAGGGGCAAAAGCAAATGGATCAGCGTGGGCAGTTACACCATTGCCACTGCCACGGGTATAAGCCGAATCCTGAACAATGAACACTGGATGGCCGATGTGCTGGCTGGGGCCGGAATCGGGATTTTGTCAGTGAACTCGGTTTATTTTGTGCATGACCGCCTTTTACGTAACAAAGGCCTAAATGCCTCGCTTGTCCCAACGGTTCTGCCTAACGGCGAACTGGGATTGGGCTTCGGACTGCAGTTCTGAGTTTAGTTGTTAGATTTCAGTTGTTAGCAGAATAGTGCTCGTTTTTAGAAAACCGAACCCTAAACAGCGTACAAGCCAAGACAAGCACTTTGCGACCAAATGAGTCTTCTACCATAACCCTGAAAACTAACAACTAAACACAGCCAATGAAAATCCTGACTGCCGCCCAGACCCGCGCTGGCGATGTCTATACCATTGCGCATGAGCCCATTTCCTCGCTGGACTTAATGGAGCGCGCCGCCGGGGCGATGGTGCAGTGGTTAGAGCAAAAGTATTCTCCAGAAACCCCTTTCTACATCTTCTGTGGCCCCGGTAACAACGGCGGAGATGGATTGGCGGCAGCCCGTTTACTGCACCATGACGGGTATGACGTACAGGTATTTCTGGCTGAAGCGGGACAAAACCGCTCCGCAGATTTCAGCCAAAATCTGGAACGTTTACCACAGGCCATTCAAGTTACCAGAGTACAGAACCAGGCAGACCTTGCTTTTCAGGTACCAGAGCAGGCAGTAGTTTTGGATGGCTTATTGGGTTCGGGGCTTTCAAGACCGCTGGAGGGGCTATATGCTCAACTCGTCACATATCTGAACCAACAACCAGCTACCATCATCTCCATTGACATTCCCTCAGGCTTGTTCGCAGATGCGCCTACTCCGTCAGAAAGCTCCGTTATACAGGCAGACGTCACCCTTACGTTTGAACGACCTAAACTTGCGTTTCTGCTGCCTGCTTCGGGAACTTACGCCGGAGAATGGCACGTGCTTCCCATTGGCTTGCACCAAGACTTTTTAGCGCAGGCAGCCTCTCCGTATCAACTTTTAACGCCAGACATCCTCAAAGGTATTCTGCGCCCCAGAACCAAGTTCTCCCACAAAGGCACCTTCGGGCATGCCTTGCTGGTAGGCGGAAGCTACGGAAAGATAGGCGCCATTACCATGAGTGCCCACGCAACGCTACGGTCGGGAGTGGGGTTATTGACGGTGCAGGTGCCCAAGATTGGCTACAGCATTCTCCAGACGGCCGTGCCCGAAGCAATGGTACTCACCGACGAACATGAACTGCACCTGACGCAATTCCCCGATGATCTCTCCAAGTACCAGTGCATTGGGATTGGTCCGGGGTTAGGGCAAGCCGAAGACTCCCGCTTAGCTCTGGAAACCCTGTTCCGGCAGAAACTTCCGCCGTTGGTGTTGGATGCCGATGCGCTTAACCTACTAGCGGCAGACCGACTGCTACGCCAGCAATTACCGCCAGACAGCATCCTTACGCCGCACCCCAAAGAATTTGAACGCCTCACGGGTCCTGCTACAGATGATTTTCACCGCCTGCACCTGCTGCAAAGTTTCTGTGCCGAGCATACCTGTTACGTGATTCTGAAAGGTGCCCACACCTGCATTGGAACCCCTACCGGCGAGTTTTACTTTAATACCACCGGCAACGCGGGAATGGCTACCGGCGGCTCCGGCGATGTGCTTACCGGCATCCTGACCGGCTTGCGGGCCCAGGGCTATTCTGCTTTGGAGACGTGCCAATTGGGCGTTTACCTGCATGGCTTGGCCGGAGATCTGGCCGCAGAAGTAGAAGGCGAAACCTCGCTCATTGCCTCTGACCTGTACAAATACTTAGGTGCCGCTTTCCAGAAAATAAGGCTGTAACCAAACATTCCTCCTCTAAGAGACCCAAGCTGTTTTTGACCTACGTTCAGGAAATCAGCCTTAAAACGGTTAATTATGGGTTAGTACTTTTGGCTTCCTTTCAGAAAACAGATCTAAAGCTGGCAATTCGGCTTTGCCGAAGGTTTAGATCAGGAGCCATACCAAGAGGAACTGCACCAGCATCATTCCATCGGCTAGCACCATGAAGTAGTACTGCGAGCGGTATTCATGGGCGTACCAAACCACCAGGGCCGCGCCTATGCCAGCGGTTCCCAAAGCAATGCGCATGTGGGTGGCAGTATCGGCAGGGACTAGGATCGCATATAGCAGTAAAATGACCAAGGCGAGTTTCTTGGTGTTGGGCACGCCCCACTTGGTAGGGAAAGTGACAGTCTGGGTGAGTTTGTCTTTGTGCACATCGCGTATGTCAAAGACCAGCGTGAGCGAGAAAAGGAATAGAAAGCGCCTAAAGAACAGAATGAGGCTGTCAGAGGAGAACAGGTCATGGTCTACTTCCATGAGGGGCAACTGCACGGTAATCGCTGACCAAACGTAGGCAATCAGGAAGACTTTGAGCAAAGGAATATCGCGCAACGGAATATAATGCTCACCTTCGGGCACCACAGGCACGGAGTACAGGCCGGCCACTACCATGAGGTGCAGCAAAAACCAGAAATTCAATTCAAAAATAGCGCCCCAGTAAAGGTAAACGGTGCATAAGGCACTGGCCACCGCAATGAAAGTCAGTTCTAATTTGTTTGCCTTCACCCATTTCATGCGAGGACTTAACGGCACGTCCTGGTTGAATTTGTAGGGCACCAAGCTGTCTGCGTTATAAACAAAGAGGGTGGCGAAGAAAACAATTCCGCTCAGGCGCACCGAAATCGGGATTCCGCTCAGCATATAGGTCTCCAGCACCAGCACTGCGGCACACAGTGAGATGAACATATTGCTGTACAGAATAAAGTCCAGAATTTTCCGGGGGACGTTCATGCTTCTTTAAGGTCAATGGCTTTCCGCTTCCTCTTTGGCAAAGTACGTCTGCGGGAAACATAGGTGCAACTCTATTCTTCTGTTTCTGACCCTATGTTTGTCAAAAGAGTCTAAACTGAAAAGCGCCGCTTTCCTATACGGGAAGCGGCGCTTTTCAATAGTCTCTTTTTACTTCTTACTCTTTATCTCTGAAGGTAGTGTTATACAGCTCAATGCTCTGTTCAATGATTTTGTAAGCATCTTCGCGGCCAAGGAAGTTCTCTACCACCACTTCTTTGTTTTCCAGCTTCTTATAGTCTTCAAAAAAGCGTTGGATTTCCAGCAACGTGTGCGGCGGCAACTCAGAAATATCATTGATGTGCTTCACAGACATGTCATTGGCAGCTACGGCTATGATCTTGTCATCTTCCTCGTTGTTGTCAATCATCTGCATTACACCAATCACTTTGGCGTCAATGAGGCACATAGGCGCTACGTCAATAGAGCAAAGCACCAGAATATCTAACGGGTCTTTGTCATCACAGTACGTCTGCGGAATGAAGCCGTAGTTGGCCGGGTAATGCACTGCTGAAAACAACACACGGTCCAGCTTCAGTAAGCCACTGTCTTTGTCTAATTCGTATTTCGCTTTTGATCCTTTCGGAATCTCAATAATACCGGTTACAATTTTAGGAGCCTCTTCACCGAAGCTTACGTCATGCCAAGGGTTGCTGGCGTTTTTGGTAGTTTCTAACATGTTAATTCTGTATCTAATTTATCTTTTGGCAGATTGTCTACCGCACATATTCCAATAAAGCCCGCCCTGTGGTTCCGTTTGGTTCCTGAATGCGCAGCCATGCCGCTAAACTTGGCGCAATATCTGTAATTTCTGTATGAACGGTAGACTCTCCGGCGGGTATTTGCCACCCGTACCACAACAACGGAATGTGGGTGTCATACGCCCAGGGGCTGCCGTGGGTAGTACCTTTGGGCAATTCCCGTCCATAATTCTCATACCAGCCTGGCTGTAACATGACCACCACATCTCCTGACCGGTAAGGCATATATCCTTTCTCTACCAGCATACCTAGTCCACTTTCCCAATGTGATTTCATTAACGCATCGGCACTGAAAGAGCGCAACACGCCCGGGAAACGCTGCATGAACCGGGCCGTCTCTTCCTGCAAATCGGCTAGGTTGGCTTTCTTGCTTTCCACCACCGCATGATTAAAATAAACCTGCTGATTCATGAAAGTACTCACCCAATCTGCATTCCCAAACTTAGTGTTCAGGTGCTTTTTGAGCGAATCAGTCATCATACGGCTGTTGGTGTTCCCGGCCGGAATACGCAACTGTGTCAGATAAGTTGGGTTGTGGGCAGCGCCATGGTCGGCGGTAAGGAAGATAAGTACGTTTTCTTTCCCTAATTGTTTATCAACAAATTTTAAAAAATCAGCTAAATCCTGGTCCAGGCGCAAATAGGTATCTTCTACCTCAATGGAATTTGGCCCGAACTGGTGCCCCACATAATCTGTAGCCGAAAAGCTCATGGCCAGAAAATCTGTGACGGTGTTTTTGCCCAGGTTTTCTGCTCTGATGGCTTCTATCGCAAAATCTTTGGTGTACGTATTGCCAGCGGGAATGGAGCGCAACAGGTCAAAAGTCTTGCCTCTGTATGCCGGAATGTTGTGTGGAAACACTGGTTTTGCCTCTCCCGTAAAAGCCCCTTCAAAGGACTGATCATCTGAAGTACTTTCTGTGTATTGCTCTATGGGTAACAACGTAGTCCAGGGTTGGCTCAGGTACTGGTCTGCCAGTTTTCGGTTATTGAAAGCCTGCACCCACGTCGGCAACTCCTTCATATAGTACGTACTGGAAATCATGTTTCCGTTACTGCCGTCATACCAATAAGCCGCATCTGCGGCGTGGCCCGCCGGAAGAATGGAACCTCTGTCTTTCAGGCTCAAGCCAATTACTTTGCTTTTCTGATTAGTGGCCAGTTTCAGTTCATCGGTAATGGTAGAAGCAAGCATGTTCACCGGCGACATCTGCCCGGCGGTAGAGGTACTGCCCACTGAAGTGACCGTTTTGTCCTCAGCACAATAGATATTACGGCCGGTAGTGCGGTTATACCAGTCATTGCCTACAATGCCGTGCATAGCGGGTGTGGTACCCGTATAGATGGAAGCGTGCCCCGGGCCAGTATAAGTGGGAACGTAATTGTAATGGTTGTTCCGGAAGTTGAAGCCTTCGCCCATCAAGCGTTTAAAGCCATCACTGGAATACTTGTCCCAAAACCGGTACAAGTAATCGTAGCGCATCTGGTCTACCACTATCCCTATGACCAGTTTCGGTTTATTTAATTCTTTTGCCTTGGACTTCTTCCGCTGTGCCATTCCAGGCATAAGCCCCACCAGTAAAATCAACAGCAATGCCCAACCCAGAATTACTCCTTTTCTCATTCTTATCAGTTTTCAGTTTCGTTTTAGGGCTTGTTTCTGGCAAATACCCTAAAACGCAAATATAGAGGTTATCTGGTTTTTGATGGGTTTTTCTAAAAAAAGCTCAGAAACTTAACTTCTGGTTAATGTAGTCTCCACAAAAACAAAGCGCCCATCTTTCAATGGGCGCTTGCACAATGGTGTAGTTAAACTCTATCTGCTGGCGGCAAGTGCTTCGGCACCACCCACAATCTCCAGGATCTCGGTAGTGATAGCCGCTTGACGCGTTCTGTTATAGGTCAGTTTTAACTGCTTCAACAGTTCACCAGCGTTCTCGGTAGCTTTATCCATCGCCGTCATACGGGCACCGTGCTCAGAGGCATTGGATTCCAATACTGCTTTGTACACCTGAATCTTCAGAGACTTAGGAATCAATTGCTCCAGAATCTCTTCTTTAGAAGGTTCAAAGATGTAATCGGACTCTGTTGGCGTTACGTTCTGCTCACCGGGTGTCTCTTGGATGGGCAGGAATTGCTCTGTCCGGATGATCTGGGTAGCCACGTTTTTGAATTCGTTGTACACAATATCAATCTGGTCGTACAGTCCAGTCCGGAAACCTTCCATCGCTTGTTCAGCGGCTACGCGTACCCTTTCAAACGTCAGGTTCCCGAAGATGGTAGTGTAATCACCGGCCGTAGGCATGTTGCGCTTGGTGAAATACTCGTGGCCTTTCTTCCCGATGGCCATGATCTCAATGTTTCCCGCCGCTGCCTGGGTGCTGTAACGCTCATTGATCAGGTTGTTTACCGCTTTCATCACGTTAGAGTTGAAAGCGCCACACAAACCACGGTCTGAGGTAACGGCAATAATCAATACCCGCTGTACATCACGTTTCTGAGCGTACACATTCTCTCCGCCTTCACCACTTACGTTGGAAAGGTTAGATAAAATGCTGTTCAGGCGCTGCGCATACGGGCGCATACGCATGATATTGTCCTGTGAACGGCGCAATTTAGCCGCCGCCACCATTTTCATGGCTTTGGTGATCTGTTGCGTAGAACCTACAGAGACAATGCGGTTACGTACTTCTTTTAAACTAGCCATTAATAGTTAGTTATAGATGAACAGAAAAAGAAGAGCACACGAATACCGCAATGCTCTTCTCCTGTTGGTTTAATTAGTTACGATATCTGGCTGTGATGTCACGCGCTACTTGCTTCAGCGTGTCCGTCACATTATCATCAATCTTACCAGCTCTCAAAGAGTCCAGAACCGGACGGTGCTGGGCATTCAAGGTCATGGTGAAGTCTCTCTCAAACTGACGTACCTGGTTAACCGGAACATCGTCAATAAGACCGTTGGTACAGCAGTAAATCATAGCTACCTGGTCTTCTACCGCTACCGGGGAGAACTGGGCTTGCTTTAACACTTCCAGGTTTCTGCGGCCACGCTCAATAGTCAGTTTAGTAGCAGCATCCAGGTCAGAACCGAATTTAGCGAAGGCTTCCAATTCACGGAACTGCGCTTGATCCAACTTCAAGGTACCAGCCACTTTCTTCATTGACTTGATCTGCGCAGAACCACCCACACGTGATACCGAGATACCTACGTTGATAGCCGGACGGATACCAGAGTTGAACAAGTTGGTTTCCAAGAAGATCTGACCGTCTGTGATAGAAATCACGTTGGTTGGGATATAGGCAGAAACGTCACCAGCCTGCGTCTCAATGATAGGAAGAGCAGTCAAAGAACCGCCACCTTTCACCAAGTGCTTGATAGACTCTGGCAAATCGTTCATGTCACGAGCGATAGAGTCAGAAGCGTTGATTTTAGCCGCACGCTCCAATAAACGGGAGTGCAGATAGAAAACGTCTCCTGGATACGCCTCACGTCCTGGCGGACGACGAAGCAACAGAGACACCTCGCGGTACGCCACCGCTTGCTTAGACAAGTCATCATACACTACCAATGCCGGACGGCCGGTATCCCGGAAGAACTCGCCAATGGCGGCACCGGTAAACGGTGCGTAGAATTGCAATGGAGCTGGGTCAGCAGCCGGAGCCGCTACTACCACGGTATAACGCATGGCACCCGCGTTCTCTAACGCACTTACAATCTGCGCAACGGTAGAAGCTTTCTGCCCGATGGCTACGTAAATACAGAATACAGGCTCGCCACGGTCAAAGAACTCACCCTGGTTGATGATGGTATCAATCGCTACCGCTGATTTACCGGTCTGGCGGTCACCAATGATCAACTCACGCTGGCCACGGCCAATCGGAATCATAGAGTCAATGGCTTTGATACCGGTTTGCATAGGCTCGTTTACCGGCTGACGGTAGATTACGCCTGGTGCCTTTCTTTCAATTGGCATTTCGTACAACTCGCCTACTAAGGGGCCTTTGCCGTCTATGGGGTGACCAAGGGTGTTTACCACACGGCCAACCATGCCTTCACCTACACGAACGGAGGCAATTTTATTTGTTTTTTTAACGGTGTCGCCTTCTTTAACGTCACTCCAGTCACCCAACAATACCGCACCCACGTTGTCCTCTTCCAAGTTAAGAACAAGGGCTTGCAGACCATTTTCGAACTCTAACAACTCACCAGACTGTGCCTTGGATAAGCCGTAGATACGAGCAACACCGTCACCCACTTGCAGCACCGTACCAACTTCTTCCAGTTCAGCTTCGGTTCTGAAGTTTGACAGCTGTTCTCTTAAAATCGCTGATACTTCATCAGGTCTTACTTCTGCCATGATTATAGTTTAGTAATGTATGGATTCTCTTTAAAATTATTTTTCAACCGCTGCACCTTGGTTTTCACGGTATTATCTACCTGCTGATCACCAATGCGCAGTAAATACCCGCCAATAACGGCTGGGTCTACCACTTCTTTCAACTCTACCTTCATACCGCCGGTACGTTCTACAACCATTTGCTGAAAAGTAGCCCGAAGCTCTGGGGTGAGGGGAACGGCAGTAGTTACCGTTGCTTTCTGGATGCCACTAATCAGGTTGTACTGGTTCACGAATTCACGTGCCACCGACTCCAGAATAGCCTCACGGTTTTTCTGGGTCACAATCCGGAAGAAGGCCATGGTTAGCTCGGTCATGTTCGCGCCGAAAACGGCGGTAATAATAGCCAGCTTTTTATCGTGCTTTATAATCGGGTTGCGCAGCACTAAGCTCAGGTCACGGTTCTCATTCAACGTCTTGGTGAAGGAAAGCATATCGGCGTATACTTTCTCCAGCGAGCCTTGTTCCTGAGACAGTTCCAGCAGTGACTTGGCGTACCGGGAGGCAACTCTTTCGTCTGACATTTTTTTCTCTTGCGTGTTTAAAACGATTCGCTTCCTTTTCCGGGGCGGGAAGCAGCTCGCCGGTCTCTTCTAGCTCAGGTGCGTCTCTTGCAGATAGCTTTGCACCAACGCGCGTTGCGCCTGCTCATCCTGCAACTCACGTCTGATCAGTTTCTCAGCTATGTCAATAGACAAGGTAGCGGCCAGGTTTTTCACCTCCGTTAAAGCTGCCTTTTTCTCGTTCTGGATAGACTCACGGGCTTGCTCAATCATGCGCTGGCCTTCTTCCGCAGCTTTGGTGCGGGCACTTTCCACTAAGTTGGTAGCCACATCGGTCGCATCTTTCAAGATACGGTCACGCTCAACACGGGCTTCGGTTAAAAGGCGCTCGTTGTCTGCTTTCAACGCTTGCATTTCAAGTTTGGCTTTCTCGGCCATTCTCAAAGCAGAATCAATGTTGTCTTCGCGCTCGCGCAAAGCTTTCATGATCGGCTTCCAGGCAAACTTTGATAAAAGGAAAAGTACCACCAAAAAGGTGACCACTTGCCAGAAAAGTAATCCGAGACTAGGGGTTACTAATGGATTCATGTTGTAAGATTAGTTAACGAAAATACTTTTTTTCAACTTCTATATACTTGCTCTTTTACCGCCTCGGCCCGTCCAGACCAATCGTCAGGACGGGCGAGGCGATAGTTCATCTACTCGATGAAAGAAATCAGAAGGCAAACTACCACCCCGAAAAGGGCAACACCTTCAATAAGAGCAGAAGCGATAATCATCGCAGTCTGGATCTGTCCACCAGCCTCTGGTTGTCTGGCAATAGATTCCATGGCAGAGCCACCGATTCTACCAATACCCAAACCAGCACCAAGAGCCACTAAACCAGCGCCGATACCGGCACCCATGATCGCGTAGCCTGAGCCAAGAGACAATGCAAGCAATAATCCTAACATAGTAGTATATATATAGTTAAAAAAAAGGAATTCAGATTAATGAGATGCTTGCACAGTATGGGGCGCATCACCAAAGCCCATATCATCATGATGATCGTGTTCTTCTACCGCGCCGCCAAAGTACATGGCAGACAACAAGGTAAAGATGTACGCCTGCAATAAAGCCACAAACAGCTCCAAAAAGTTCATGAAAGTAGCAAATGCTACGCTCAACGGCCCAATGGCTATGCTTTCAAAGATAAAGATCAAGCTAAACAAACTCAGGATGATGATGTGACCCGCCGTAATGTTGGCGAATAACCGGACCATCAAAGAGAAAGGCTTGGTGAAAATACCAATCACCTCTACCAACGGCATGATAGGAATACCCCACTTCAACCACCATGGAACACCCGGTGTATTAAAGATGTGCCCCCAGTAAGATTTGTTACCACTAAACACGGTGATTAACAAGGTGATCACCGCCAATACTAACGTAACTGTAATGTTACCAGTAAGGTTGGCGCCACCCGGAATCAAACCTAGCAGGTTGTTGAACCAGATAAAGAAGAACACGGTCAGCAAATACGGCATGAAGCGCTCATATTTAGGCCCGATGTTGGTTTTGGCAATGTCATCTCTTACGAAAACGATGATTGGCTCAAAGAAAGACTGAATGCCTCTTGGCGCCTTACCACGGTTCTTTTTGTACGCACCGGCAATGGACAAAAACACCAGAAACAACAGGAGCACACTCACAAACATGGACGCCACGTTTTTAGTTATAGAGAAATCCATAGGACCTACGTGCTCTTCTTCGCCTTTGGCATTGACACGCGTACGCGGATGCCCTTCCTCATTAGCGTAGTAGATATGCCCGTGCTCATTCACGTAGCCGTTATAAGGCTGCAGTTCATGATGTTCGTTGTAGAAATTAGAGGAAGAAAAAATATCCAGGCCTTTTTCCCCATATAATATAACCGGCAAAGGCAAGGTTATCCCGTGCGCAAATTCCCAAACATAGTCATCGCCTATGTGGTGCATGATCATGTCTCCGGGACTGAATTTACCTTCCTGGGGAGATTCTGCCGCTTGGGCTGAAAAAGTAAGTACAGTAAGCAGGAAAACGAGTATCTTCTTCATTAAGAGCTAATTAAAAGCAATGTTTTTCACGTAACCACATTGCCCTATGCATGCTTTTTTGAATTTTGGCGCAAGTTACTCAACAAAGCGTAGATTTCAAATCCGGCATAAATAAAATAAAGGACGAAAAAGTTTAGCACGAATTGTACTAGCTCTTCGGCATGGAAATATCTATATACAAAAACTGCTATTATGGAGAAGACCATGCGCACCCCCATAGAAGCAAAAAAGTACGCGTGCAGGTTCTCTGAATCATGCGTAAGTCCCAGGTAAGACACATAATGCGCAAAACCGGTCAGAAACACAAAGAAGCCCAGCATGTACCAGATATAGGAATGTATCAACTGGTCTCCGGCCACCATGTTGAGAACGGTGATCAACAGCACCAGCACCCCGGTGAGCAAAAGCATGCCTCTGGTAAACTTCACTTCTTCTTAGTTCTTACGCGTAAGGGTCACAATTACAGAATACATACTGGCAAACACCGCCACCATCAACAAGCCTAACGTCCACCAGGAGGTCTTGTTTCCAAAATAGGCATCCAGCTTGCGTCCGCCAATGGCGGCCACCGTCATGATGGCAATCATCTGGAACGCTAAGCCCGAGTATTTCAGGTATGGTTTTACCGCAGGCTTCTTCTCTGGCTCAGTTGGCTGTTGGGTAGGTTCCATACGCGTTTGGTCCTGTTTGTACAAAGGTAGTCATACTAGACTCACCGTAGGCAGAAAGATTTCACCTGTTTTTGCCTCCTTTTAGGGAAACGAGGCAAAAACCAGGAGGTTTTAGACAAAATTGGATTCTGTTCGTGTAGCAGATAGCCAGCAATTTGCGTACGAGAACCTAAAAAAATGTAAATTTGCTTCTTCGTCTTCTATAAGGACTGAACCAAGATTACCTACGCGTACGTTTCTGGCTTGTTTTGGGCAGAATAGATATAAAATAAAAAAAGACCCTGCGCAGTTCTACTAGTATCCCAACATTTGACATTCCGTTGAAGCTGACACGTTTTCTTCTTTTCTTTCTTTTTCTGGGCACCCTGGCAGGCTGCTCCTCTGATAAGCCTTTGGGTAGATTTTACCGCAACGTGAACGCCCGGTTTAACGGGTATTTTCTGGCGCGCACCAAAATGGAGGAAGTAGAGAGCCGCCTGGCCGCCGCCAACGTGAATGACTATAACCGCATCCTGGACATTCTGCCGCCGGAAGACACCACCGTGTTGAGAACCCTGGCTCCTAATCTGGATGAGGTCATCAAGCGAGCTTCTTTTCCTATTGCGCGGCACCCCAAATCACGGTGGATTGATGATTGTTATGTTTTGATTGGCAAAGCCCGTTACTACCAGCGCGAAGATGCCGAGGCCATGAAAACCTTCCGGTTTGTACTGACCACCAGCCCAGACCGCCACGCCCGCCATGAAGCCATGGTCTGGATGATGCGGCTCTATCTTAGGCAAAAAGACTATGACAGCTTCATCTCGCTTTCTGACCAGTTTAGGAAGGAGCGAATGAACGAGGATAACGGCCGGGAATTACTCTTGACCAGAGCGCAATTTGCTAGCATTCAGAACAACCTGCCGCTCATGATCGAGAACCTGGAGTTGGCTATTCCCTTCGCCCGGAAGAAAGACCAGGAATCACGACTTCGGTTTATTCTGGGGCAGTTGTACCAGGCCACCAACCAAGATGCCAAGGCGTATGAGCAGTTTGCGACGGTCCTGAAGAAAAGGCCACCGTATGAACTCGGCTTTTATGCCAATCTCAGTTTGGCGCAGGTAACCGAACTGAAAGACGCCACCGACCAAACCAAAGTAAAAAGCTTCCTTCAGAAACTAGCCCACGACGAAAAGAACAAAGAGTATACCGACAAGATTTACTATGACCTGGCCAAACTGGAGCTTCGGCAGAAAGCATATCCAGAGGCATTGAAGTTGTTGCGTCAGTCTACGGCCACTTCTACTACCAACACGGTGCAGAAAGCGTATTCTTACCTCCTGGCAGGGCAAATCTACTATGACCACCTCCAGCAGTATGGTTTGGCGCAGGCGTACTATGACAGCACGTTGCAGTTTCTTCCGCCTACCACGTTAGGGTACGAAGAATTAGCCGACAGACGCACCGTACTCACGGCGTTCACCCAGCAGTTGGAGATCATTAGGTCAGAAGACAGCTTGCAGGCCTTGGGGCAACTCAATCCAACTGAACGCGCTCAACGCGTAGCCGAGCAGATAAACCGGGAACGGGAGCAACAAGCCGCCGCTGCTTTAGCCGCTACCAATGCCGCTACCGCCGGACCAACCCAACAAACGGCCACGTTGCCCATTGGCGGAGCCGGAACCCAGGGCAGCACCTGGTATTTTGACAACCCGGTGGCCCGCGGAAGTGCCCGCAATGACTTCCTGCGTACCTGGGGAGATCGTCCGTTGCAGGATAACTGGCGCCGCATTACCGCTGTCTCAGGGGCTACGCCGCTCACCGCGGGAGTAGTGACTGGCATGGGGGTGGATAGTACCGCCCTAGCCGCCGCCATAGCGCAGAAACAGCAAGAGTATCTGGCCGCAATTCCGGTGACACCTGAGCAACGCCAAGCGTCAGACAAACGTGTGGAGGAAGCCCTGTTTACCTTAGGCAATATTTACCAGCAGCGCTTGCGCGAACCCCAGAGAGCTGCTCAAACGTTTCAGAAATTACTGGAGCGTTTTCCGGCCTCGGCGCACGCCTCTGAAGCCTACTACAGCTTATATGTGCTTTCACAAGGTTTGCAGCAGCCCGACAAAGCCGCGGAGTATGCCCAGGCTCTGAAACAGCGTTTCCCTACATCTAAGTATAGCAAACTCATTGACCAACCAGACTTCCTGCGGACCTATTCAGCGGAGAACCTGGCGGCGCACGCCATCTATGATTCGGCGTATGTGCTGTATGAAAAAGAAAAGTACCCTGAGACCTTAAGCGTTTTGGCCTCGCTTTCCCAAAAATACCCTCAAAACGACATTCAGGACCAAATCGCTTTCCTACAAGCCTTGGTGGTAGGCCGCACGCAGCCGGCGGTCACGTTCAGGGCAGCCATGGAGCAATTCATCATTCAGTATCCAGAAAGTCCGCTTTTACCCAAGGCCCGTGACTTCATGAACCTGTACTTGCGGTATGAAACCGGTGAGTTGGCCAAAGCTCCCGTGGCAAGTGCCCCTGTGGTGCCCAAGGAAGAAATCCCTACCTACAAAGCGGAGAGAAGCTTGCCACATTCCTTCGTGATTGTGCACACCGGAGACAGCGTGGCTTTGCGGCAACTGATCACGACGTTTGGCACCTATAATGCTCGTTTTCACCCTAAAAAGCAGTTGAAACTGGAACCGGTGCCGTTTGGCAAGGACACTACGCTCCTTCTTATTCAGGCCCTGCCTGACTTTAAAGCGGCCCAGCAGTACGCCAAACTACAAACCACCCGCAATTCTCCCTTAGCCAATTTAAAAGGCTCGAATTTTGCTACCTTTGTCATTACTGATGCAAACCTGGCTTTACTTAGAAAGCTGGGAGATATAGCAGAGTACGTAGCTTTCTTTGAAAAAAATTACCAATAGCATGTCGTCTACGCCTGATAAGAAGTACCGGAAAACCATTTCGGTACTTTGGCTACTTTTTGCCGGAGGATTTGTGTTCTTCGTGTTGTACGTTTTTGCCGTTAGCATCAATTTCCTGAACCTCTTCGGTGATTTGCCAGACCTTAAAACGCTGGAAAACCCTAAAAGCGAACTAGCCTCTGAGGTGTACTCAGAAGACGGTCAGCTTTTAGGCAAGTACTTCCGGGAAAACCGCACTCCTGTGACGTATGAGCAGTTGCCCAAGACCTTGGTAGATGCCCTTATCGCTACCGAAGACATTCGGTTTGAGGAACACTCCGGCATTGACTTCAAAGGCACACTGGCGGTTCCCTACTATAAACTGACCGGCAAACAAGACCGTGGTTCCAGTACGCTTACCCAGCAGTTGGCCCGTAACCTCTTCCGGACCCGTGATGATTTGAACAATGGCCTGCTCAGTGATGTGCCAGGCTTGCGCATGCTCATCATCAAGACCAAAGAATGGATTATGTCTGTGAAACTAGAGCGCTCTTACACCAAGAAAGAGATTATGCTCATGTACCTGAACACCGTAGACTTTGGCAGTAATGCGTACGGGATCAAAGTAGCCGCCAAAACTTTCTTTAACAAAGAACCAGAGCAACTCACCTTGGAAGAAGCCGCCACGCTGGTAGGTGTTTTGAAAGGTCCTTCTTTCTATAGTCCTGTACTTCGGCCGGAGCGTTCCCTGAGCAGACGTAATACCGTGCTGGACCAGATGCTTAAATACCAATATATTGATGAGCCTGCCCACCAAGTTGCCAGTGCTAAGCCTATTAAGCTGGACTTCAACGTAGAGAACCAGAACAAAGGCTTGGCTCCTTATTTCCGGACTGAGATTGGCAAATCTATTGCCCAGTGGTGCCGCGACAACGGCTATGACCTTTATTCTGATGGCTTGAAAATCTACACCACCATTGATTCACGCATGCAGAAACACGCCGAAGCAGCGCTGGAGCAGCACATGAAAGTGATGCAGAAAGAGTTCTTCCAGCAATGGAAAGGCCGCAACCCTTGGATTGATGACAATGGAAAGGAAATTAAAGGCTTCCTGATGAACCGCATGAAAACCACGGCCCGGTACAAGAGCCTGGTGGAGCAGTACGGCGATGATGAAGACTCCATTAAGTATCACCTCAACCACAAGGTGCCTATGAAGGTTTTCTCCTGGAAAGGCGAAAGAGACACCCTCATGAGCCCTATGGACTCTCTGCGGTACTACAAGCATTACCTGCAAGCCGGTTTCATGGCCATGGACCCGCTCACCGGCAAGGTGAAAGCCTGGGTTGGAGGAACCAACTTCAAGTATTTCAAATATGACCACGTGAAGCAAGGAGCCCGTCAGCCTGGTTCCACGTTCAAGCCATTTGTGTATACCACCGCCATTGAAAAAGGCTTCTCTCCCTGCTATACCGTGACAGATGCGCCCGTGACCATCATCAACCCAGACGGAAAACCCTGGACGCCTAAAAACAGTGACGGCGGGTATTCCGGTAGAAGAATGAGTTTACGAGAGGCATTGGCGCTTTCGGTGAACAGCATTACCACGTACCTCATGAAGAAACTAGGGCCTGAGGAAGTAGTTGCCACGGCCAAACGCTTAGGTATTACTACTCCGCTAGACCCGGTTCCGTCTCTGGCATTAGGCTCCAGTGATGTGACCTTGTATGACATGGTGGGTGCTTACGGCACCTTCGTGAACAAAGGCACTTGGACCCAACCTCAGTACCTGGTTAGAATTGAAGACAAAAACGGGAACGTGCTGCATGAATATGCGCCTAAAACAGTAGAAGCGCTTAGCGAAGAAACTGCTTATCTCATGGTGAACATGCTGCAAGGCTCCGCTGATATTAGAGGAGGTACTTCGTACTATGGCCTGCGTTACCGTTTTGGCCTGAAAAATGAAATAGGCGCTAAAACCGGTACTACCTCTAACTACTCAGATGCGTGGTTTATGGGTATCACGCCAGACCTGGCCGCCGGGGTTTGGGTAGGCGGTGAAGACCGCAGCATTCACTTCAGAAGTGCAGCTTACGGACAAGGGAACAAGTTGGCTCTGCCTATTTATGCGCTGTTCATGAAGAAAGTCTATGCCGATAAATCATTGAATGTCTCCAAAGCTGCTTTCCCTAAACCTTCGCAGCCACTTTCTACTAACATTGATTGTGGACGTACAAGTTTTGTCCCTACTGTGGTTGATTCCGTAAAACAAGAGCAAACGCTTACTTTACCGCAGAAGGTGGAGGAAGACCGGTTTTAAGGCTTAAAACTTGTATATGGCTTTTGAGGAATCATTGAAAGAGCAGCTGAAGCACTTGCCCCACCGCCCGGGCATCTATAAATACTATGATGACAAGGGCATTATTTACGTGGGCAAAGCCATAGACATCCGGAAACGGGTAAGCTCTTATTTCAATTCTTCCAAGCAGCACAACAAGAAAACCCTGAAGCTAATCTCCCAGATCAAGCGCATTGAATTCACGATTGTAGACAGTGAAGCAGATGCCTTTTTACTGGAGAACAACCTCATTAAGCAACATCAACCCAAATACAACATCCTGCTGAAGGATGGCAAGTCGTACCCGTTTCTCTGCATTACCAATGAGCGGTTCCCCAGAGTTCTGAGCACCAGAAACAAGCTGAATGATGGTTCCCGGTACTTTGGCCCTTACCCCAGCGTGACGGGCATGTATGTGGTGCTGGAACTTATCAGGACGTTGTATCCACTGCGTACTTGTAGCTATAACCTGAGCCCGGCTAACATTGAAGCGGGCAAATTCAAGGTTTGTTTGGAGTACCACATTGGAAACTGCAAAGGGCCCTGTGAAGGTCTTTATGACGAGACCCAATACAACGAGCACATCCAGCAGATCAGAAATATCCTTTCGGGTAACCTGACCATCGCCAAAAACTACTTCAAAGAAGCCATGTCTGCGGCGGCCGCCGATTTCCAGTATGAGTTAGCCCACCAGTACAAACAGAAACTAGATCTGCTAGACGATTTCCAGGCGAAGTCTACCGTGGTAAGCCACACCTTGACCAACATAGATGTTTTCACCATTACGTCTAATGAGAAATGCGCCTTCATCAACTACCTGCGGGTAATGAACGGTTCTATCATCGGAACGCAATCATTGGAATTGCAGAAGAAACTGGAAGAGACTGACCAGGATATTCTGGCGTCTATGATCATGCAGTTGCGGCAAGACTTTGAAAGCACTTCCAGAGAGATTCTGGTGAATATTGATGACCTGGTGCTGCCTTTAGAAGGCGTTACTGTAACGGTTCCCCAGATTGGGGACAAGCGGAAGCTCCTGAACCTATCTCTGAAGAATGCCTTGTACCTGCGCAAGGAAAAAGAAAGCATGCAGGACAAGTCGAAAGACAGCAATGAGGTGCGCATCATGGAAACCATGAAACGAGACCTTCGTCTGACGGAGTTGCCCAAGCACATTGAATGTTTTGACAACTCCAACTTCCAGGGCGATAATCCGGTGGCCTCAATGGTGTGTTTCCGGAATGCGAAGCCTTCTAAAAAGGATTACCGGCATTTCCACATCAAAACCGTAGTGGGTCCAGATGACTTTGCGTCTATGTACGAGGTAGTCACCCGCCGCTACCGCCGGCTGATGGAAGAAGGCGCCTCTCTGCCTCAACTCATCATCATAGACGGCGGGAAAGGGCAGTTAGGCATGGCCGTGAAGGCCTTGAAAGATCTGGGTATTTACGGACAGGTAGCCATTGTGAGTATAGCCAAACGCCTGGAAGAAATCTTCTACCCCGGCGACAACCTCCCGCTCTACATTGATAAGAAATCAGAGACGCTAAAGCTGATTCAACGCCTCCGCAACGAGGCCCACCGCTTTGGGATTACGTTTCACCGCTCTCTGCGCGATGCTGGTACCCTGCAAACCGAACTAACCAAAGTGAAAGGCCTAGGACCCGCCACCGCTGAAAAGCTGCTGACTAAGTTTAAATCTGTGAAGAAAATAGCTGAGTTATCTCAGCAAGAATTGGAAAGTGAAATCGGCAAAAGCAAAGCCAAGGTTTTGATGGAGTACTTCGCCCAAACCCAGAAGAAGTAAGCTGTTTCAGGAATAGTTTCATCAAAACACCTCTAAAACATAATTTGTCTATTTTCTCTGATTGTCAACGTTTGTTTCAGGCCTACTTTCGCCAAAATAGCCTGAAATCGCCCACCTTGTGATTGCCCCTACAATTCCCCATACTCCTTTTCAGAGAATGTACGGACAGGTCGCGACCTGTCCTACGATCTCGTGAAGGGCAACCACAAGGGATTGCCCCTACCATCATCTGCAACATTAGATCTTCTAGTTAACCCGTTTCAATTATAAGAGCATAAAAAAAGGAGACCGTTTCTGGTCTCCTTTTTTTATAATATGCTTAAAACAACTAGTAGCTCCACAAGCTGTACTCAAACTCAATGAGTTCTTCCATGGCTTGCTGGGCCGCTAATAAGCCTTTTCTACCAGCGCCGTACTGCTCATCTAAACGGGCATCTGTTACGTTAGAAACCTTGGTGATGTAAGAACTGAACAACCACAAGTCAAACGCATCTGCTAGGTTCTTGTGCTGGGCATCGTTCTGAACATTGAACCAAAGCGCCTCTTCTGGGTGTGCTCTGAACACTCTTGCCAAATCACTGTACTTGAAAGAGGCAATTGGTTTCTCGAAACCAAGACTGTTATACTTAGCAGGCATGATCATGGTGATTGCCTGAATGTCATGATAAAGTCTTGAACGCTTTTTATCAAACACCACATCTTCCTTGAGCTCTAATTTGTAAAGTTCACTAGGGAGAAGCTCGTTACCCGTGGTAACTGCTGCTACGGGAGCAGCAGTGCTCTTGGTAGTAGTTTTCTTTGGTTTTGGGGCAGGTGTTCCCCATCCGTCATCTTCCGCAGCAGCAGGAGCATCAAAACCAGCCGCTTTCTCAGCCTCAGTTAAGCCGCCACCCACTTCAGAAGGTGTCATGTTACCGAAGAATTCCTGTGCAGAGATAGGTGTATTCAAGGTATCTGACCGATAAGCCTGTAACTCACCGCGTTTTACCGCTTCCGTGATCAACTTGGAGATTTGCTTTCCGCTGGAGAACATGGGTAAGTTCTGCTTTTCGCGCAAATCAATCGCTCTCCAAACCGTCTTTTTGAACATCACATCAGACGGCAAAATTGGCCTAACAGATGGGTTTGCAGCCGCAGAAGTAGTCATTAGTTGCTGGGCCTGCTCAGATTGTTTCTGAAGCGCCTGCTGCTGCTCTAACTCTGCCTGACGTGCTTTCTCTGCCGCAGCCTGCGCAGCCGCATTCTGCTTTGCTTTCTGCGCAGAGGTAGTAGAAGACTTAGTGGTACGCTTTTGCGCCGTACTTACTACAGGTATGCTAAGCAAACCAGCTAAACCCAACACAATTAACTTCTTCATGATACTATAAATAACGTACTAGTTAAGCTGAAAAGTGATATCTGTTCCATCAGAAGGAACAACTTCCTGCTGATCACGATAGTTCATTCTACGGATTTCTTTCACGTCAATGGCAATTCTATCTCCCGGACGAGCCTGACCAGCTAAGTTCCCTAAGCTAACAGTTGGGCCGCTTCCTTGTACCTGACCTACCGGACGGTTACCACGTACCAGGTAAACAGTATATTCTGTCACTCTGTAACGAGCATCTTTAGGTAGTTGGTTCTTGAAGCTTTCATCAGCTACAGCTTGTACAGATAAAGTACGAGGACCTGGAGCAGGCATACCTCTTACTGGGTCAACTGGTCTACCATTCGCGGTAGCAACTACGCGTGGTCTAGGAACCAACTTTACCGTGAATTCCTGTGATCCAATAGCGTTTCCGCCGCTGCTCACATTCAGTTTCACTTGCTTTGACGTAGGAATGATAGTCAGGAATCCTTTTTTGGCTCCTTTTACCACTGTTGCACCAGAAGCAGAGAAAGAAGGATCATATACCGCACCCAAAGCAGGCACCTGTACACTCAGTTCGTTTCCGCAGTTAAAGTACAGAGAGTTGATAGAGGCAGACTGAATTTGCATCACTGGTTTCGCCACTACGTAATCCTGAGTTACCGTAAAGGTAGTATCACGTCCGCTTGACTGACGGAAACGCACTTGGCCTCTCCAGGTCTTCTTGGCATTACCTTCAGCGTCATAGTTACCAGCCGTAGCCGTAAATTCAATTCTTCCTTTACCGCCTTGTACTGGGATGGATCTTCCATCAACAGACATGGTAGGAGTTACCGCATCAGAAGAAGCTGCCAAAAACATTTCAGCTTTGTATTTAGTACCAGCCGCTACTGTTTTAGACTCAGCGCTAGCCATCGCGAAGATGTTCTCGAACTTGATGATGTCTGCACCAACTTTTTGAGCTAACTGAGACAAGGTTTCCGCTTCATACTTCAGTACTTCAGATTCTTTCTGAGCCAGCGTAGCCAAAGCAGCCACCATTGGAGTTTCTTCAAAGTTCAATTGCGCAAAGTTTTTTTTGCGTTGATCTTTGTTTTTAGCTACCCGTGGGTCTTCTGCACCACTCACCGCAATCTTTTCGGGAACTCTAGGATTGTATTGGCGCAGAAAACCGGCGTACTGGTTTAACTTGGCCTCTAACTCGTATCCTTTTCCTTTCTTGGTTCCACCAAGCATTAACTCGTTTACAATCTCATTGGCTTCCGGATTTTTATAGTTTCCTGCTTCGTCCGTACCACCTGTTCTTGCTTGGAGTTCTTCGCGCAACCCATGGATATATTGCACCAGTTGGGCAGTTTGCGCACGAACCTCGTTCGCTTGCTCCACAACTCTTGCGTCCTGTGATCTGTTACCGTTTTCGGCAACAGCCGCAGCAATTCCTTTAACTGTCCCGTTGTTGTCGTTCACCGTGTTGCGGTTAACGCCCATAAGGCTCTCATCAATGAATTGGAATTTTAAAAGTATTGCAGAGCTTACATTCAATGCCAACAGCGCGGTCAGAACGAGATACATCATCCCGATCATCTTCTGCCGTGGCGTCTCTCTTCCTCCAGCCATAGTATTTTTAGATGTTTACCTTTTTATGTGATCTTATAATTTAAAGAGGAATGGCAGAGATTATCCTCTCATGGCATTTAGCATGTTGCCATACACGTTGTTCAAAGAATGCAGGTTTTTAGTTAGGTTAGTTACCTCATCTTTGAATTGTTCTGTTTCACGGCTAGCCTGCGTCAGGTTCTCCATAGCGTTGGTGATGCTACCGTAGAACTTGTTAATAGATTTCAGATGGTTGTTAGCGTCCTGAAGTTCCATTTCATACACGGCATTAAGCGCGCCCAGATTTTTGGTTACTTGCTGCACTTGCGCATTGTACGCCTGGGTATCTGCGGTGGCATTGGCCATTTGAGACACTACTTGCAACGTGGTACCGTACGCTTCATTGATTTTGTCTAATGATCCGGTAGCAGTTCTTACGCGAGCGGCATACTCTTTAGTAGCTACAGTAGCGTCTGTCAAATCAGAGATTTGCGCAGTTGTCTCGCTTAATCTGTTCAGGCCTTGGCCCAAAGAACTGATAGTAGCAGGAGTTACGTTGGCATCACGCAGCATTTTGTCTAAATCACCGGTGATAGATGGACCAGCGGCAGCAGCGGCTACTGGAACAGTAGGAAGTGGGCCATCATAATCATCGCGTAACTGAGGGTAAACGCGTTCCCATTCTGGCTCATGTGGTGGGTTCGGCTGGAACGCACTCAGGAAGAAGATAATGGCTTCGGTACCCAGACCAACGATTAGCATTTCATTAGCACCAGCTAAGTGGAGGATTTTGAACAACGCTCCCACAATTACTACCGCAGCACCAATACCATAGATTTTTGGCATCACCTTATCGAAGAAGAAGTTGCCTCTTGCTTTACTCATTTTTTTGAAGGATTTAGATTGTAAGTATTCGGGTTAAGAAATAAATTTAGGAAAGGGGGTAGGACTATCTTGCTAAATCAAAGTCAGAAGAACGTCCTATGTAAATCATGGCACTACGGAACCCGATGAAAGAACGGGCAGAATCCTGGTACTCAAAGTTACGCACACCAGTTTCTAGGAAATGGGCAATGTCTTTCCAAGAACCGCCACGTACTATTTTACGAGGTTCGTTGTCATCATAATAGGTTGGGTTCAAGTCCCAAACCACTGGCACAGTAGCCTCAGCGTAAGCATCTTCGCACCACTCAGCCACGTTACCAGACATATCATATAAACCGAAATCGTTCGGATAATATTGTCCTACCGGAGCGGTATATGTAAAGCCATCGCTGTAATAGTCACCACGGCCTGGTTTGAAGTTAGCCAGCATACACCCTTTGGCGTTACGCAGGTAAGGACCGCCCCAAGGATACGTTGCCAGGTCGCGGCCACCACGGGCAGCATACTCCCACTCCGCCTCAGACGGCAAACGGAAGCTTGGCATGGGCGCTAATCCGCTTTCTACGTTGTAATTGTTTTTGTGCTTGGTTCTCCAGTTATTGAAGTACTTGGCGGCATGCCAATCTACCCCTACTACCGGAAAGTCATCAAACGCCGGATGAGAAAAGTAATACTCCATTAATGGATCACCCATGTGGTAAGTAAAGTCTCTCACCCAAACGGTAGTATCTGGATACAGCTGAGTCATGACAAACTCTTCCCCCAGAATATCCAATGAGTCCTGACGAATAGCATCTACGAACTGGCGGTATTCATTATTGGTGATCTCGGTTTCATCCATATAGAAGCCACCAATGGTTACCTGCTTGTTCATGTTAGACATGCTGGCCGCAATGTCCTGGTCTGTTTGGCCCATATGAAAAGTACCACCCGGGCAGGCGACCATTCCGTAAGGAACTTCCTGAGGATTGAATTCAGGACGATCTTCTGCCCCGATCACATCCCCCTGTGAATCTCTACCCATACCACAACCTGCCATTAAGACTACGCTTAGAGCAATGGCAGAAAACTGTAAAAACTTAATCATATTCTTGGACTTAAAAAAAGCAGCGTTTTCGCTCAGCAGTTATAATTTTTAAGATAGCAACTAAATGTCCTAATTGAAAAACAAAATTAGTGTTTTTTCTTGAAGTTCAATATCCTAACGAGACAAACAAAATAATATTTTATTTTGTTCACAATTCCCTCCTCGTTGTAGATATGCGTGTTACTTAAAACCAGTATTTAAAAGAAGTAACGTGGGGTCCTAATAGGCGGCTTTGTACTATTCTTAGGTTTAGGTAGTCTATACCCTAGCATTACCTCGTGAGAGGTGGCGCTTTTAGCGTTTGTGCCTACGGCGGTATAGTCAAAAGAATATCCAAAACTCAGTGCATTGTCTTTTAACAGATAGACACCCAACATGCCCGTGATGGCTTCTCCAAATCTGTAACCGGCGCCACCCCAAAATTTATCATTGAAAGTTGCCCTGGCTCCAGCCTCAAAAGAGGTCTCACTGGCATTAAGATCCTGCTTAAGCAAGACCGTTGGTGTTACGTCTATAACATCAGAAAGTTCTACTTCATACCCCCCAGTAACCATCAAATGCTTCTCGCTAGTTACTGTCCCTGAGACATCCTGCGCCCGATTCTCAAACTGGTATTCAGCACCCAGCATATTCACCAACCCGGCTCCGGCGTACCAACGGTCATGCTGATACCACAGCCCGGCTCCCATGTCAAACTTACGGTCAGAACTGTTAAAAGGTATACGGGTATCATCCTCCTGGTTTGCCCGGTAGCCTCCCTTGCTCATATTGGTCAGTCCTCCCTGCACGCCTATACCCAGCGTTCCGCCTGCAAGGGAGAGGTGATAAGAATAAGACAACTGCGCATTGAAAACATCAACTGCGCCAATCTCATCTTTCATCACCACCAACCCTATTCCGCCTTTTAAGGCAGTTACGGGAGCAGAGATGGTAAACAAAGCGGTTCTAGGAGAGCCCCCGGCATCAAAAGTACCGTCATAGCCAAGCCACTGGTACCTATAGAGCACATTCAGCTCTGTCTGGCCTCTCACGCCCGCATACCCTGGGCTGATGAACTGGCCATTAAAGCTATAGTGACTAAACTGTGGTAACTGTTGCGCCTGTACAAAAAAGGGACACAGGAGCCCTAAAAAAAGTATTAGAAAACCAGATTTGTGCATCATGTACAGCAATGAAATACTCCTGCATGCGCAGGAGTCGTTTGGCAAAAGCTAGTAAATTATCTATTAACTACCAAAAGCTAATTCTGATCTTCAAGCTCTAGCCATGCTACGCACAAACCAATCAAAAAGTAACGTTTCGTTTACTTTTTCTTAGAATGTTGTTGGATATAAACCTCAATTGCCCCAGTCATGGAAGGCGCGTTGGGCATAGGAGCCTCAATATCTAGTTCAAGACCAGCATCACGCACCGCTTGGGCTGTAGTTGGGCCAAAGGCGGCAATGCGGGTGCCATCCTGTACAAAGTCGGGGAAATTGGTGAACAAAGAATGTACGCCTGAAGGACTGAAGAAAGCGATACAGTCATATTTCACTTCTGCCAGATCAGACAGGTCTGAAGCTACCGTTCTGTACATGGTTGCTTCCGTGAAAGTAAAGTTGTTCGCCCGCATGAACTCCGGGATATCTTCTTTTCTGATATTGGAGCAAGGATACAAGAACTTTTCAGTCTTATGTTTCTTCAGCACATCAAAAAGGTCTGCCGAGGTCTTGCCTCCAATAAACAATTTCCGTTTACGGAGAACGATGTATTTCTGCAGATAGTACGCGGTCTGGTCAGAGATACAGAAATATTTCATCTCGGCGGGAACCTCTATCTTGCCTTCAGCACAGATTCTAAAGAAATGGTCTACCGCGTTACGACTGGTAAAAATAACGGCAGTATGATCCAGGATAGAAACCTTGTCTTTTCTAAAATCCTTGTAGGAAACAGGCTCAATATCAATAAAGGCTCTGAAATCCACTTTGATCCCGTATTTCTCAGCAATGCTCAAATACGGAGAATTATCGTTTGCCGGCTTTGGCTGTGTGACTAGAATACTAGAAATTTTCTTTGAATGTCTATCAGCACCCAGCTCTTCTTTACCGTCAGCCATATTTAGAAGGTAGTTTAACAACTTAAAATCTAAAATCTGTAATAATTCCTGTTTACCAGAGTCTTACACAAAAACGATCAGTTTTAGCAAAATCATCAGTGGAATCACTTCTGTGGCGCAAAGGTAGGAAAATAAATGTAGATTTTTGAGGGAATATTTTTTACTGACTGTATGGAAAGTCCTGATTACGGTAAAGACCAAAAGTGCCGTAATGCTTACGTTGGCTATCCAATAAACCACCTGGGGCGTAGACGACCACAGCCCCAAATACAGAAGCAGCACAAAAGGCAAAAACAGCCCCATGCCCAACAGGGTACGCAGGAATTCACGGTACTGGGAAAGCACCATTTCGCCTACTCCAAAGATAAACCCCATGAGCCGCAGGAAGAGATACTTAAACAGCACGAACAGGAAGATCATAAGAGCGTACAGCAATATCTTAGAAATAAGATCTGCCTGCGTGGCGGTAAACAACTGGTTCAGCAAGGCTAAGTCTTCCAGGTTAGTGTGAATGGCGACAATCAGCAACGCAAAAGATAACGCAAACGCCAGTACAAACAGAATGCTGGACCAGTTTCCGATAGGTTTGGCTAGCAGGCCTTCCTCCAAGGTAGAAAGCTTGGTGAAACTGCTCCACCGGAAGATACTGGTGAAATCTGAATAGAAGGTCATCCGGAGGGCGCCATAAATTAATCCCACTATGACCATAAAGAAGATCAGGGCGCTCCGGTGCGCGTCTGACTGCTTGGGTATGGGCCGATAAGCAGTAATAGGCCTGGAACTCAGAGAGGGCATCTGCTCCTGCGGCACTTTGAAAGAAGGATAGTTTGGCTGCTGATCTGGGTGCCAGACCGAAAGCAGGTACTTCTTGCCGGGCTTCAGGAAGGAGGATAAATCAATGGTATAACGCGCCGTTGAATCTGCCACAAAAACCAGGCGGTTGTCTATGAACAGGCAAAGCTCCTTGCGGGCGGCAAACTCAATCTTGGGGTTCGTGAATTTATCCAAGCTCACCCATTGGTACAGGGCCTGGCGCTCTTCATGAAACTCAGGTAAGTAAGGCACTAACTTATTTTGACCGGCTTTATAGATCAACCAGTCAGAAGAGAGCAATGGCTTTAAGGTTGCCGGTTGCCCTACCGCCAGTCCCCACCACAGACAAAGACTTACTACTACCCCCCAGAATCGCATGCGTTTAGGTACTAGGGGTAGTTTTAGTGGAATATTGCCCCAGCACCAAACTTAGCACCAGAGAGAAGCCCAGCAAGCACAGCAACAGCATCAGGTTACCCCAGTGCGAAAAGTTAAACACAAACAAAATGACCAACACATTGAGGAGCGCTAATATAAGCACCGTGGCTACCTGACTGAAGCCCATTGCCAGAATGCGGTGATGGATGTGGTTTTTATCTGGGGCGAAAGGAGACACCCCCCTCAAAATTCTGATAAGGGAAACCCTCACGGTATCAAACAAAGGAACAAAGAGTACACCTAGCGCCACCACCGGAGCAGATTGCACAGCCCGCATTTCTATAAACTGGATAGCCATGATGGAAACTACAAAACCGCAGAGCAGAGAACCGGTATCACCCATGAAGATTCTGGCTTTGTAGAAATTATACCGCAGGAAGCCGAGCAAACCACCAATCAGGCAAACCGCCACACCGGCGTAGTTGGAATAAGACTCAATGTGTGCGTACCAAAAAAAGAAACCAAACGTGGAGACCACTATGGTTACAATGGTACCGGCCAGGCCATCTAAGCCATCAATCAGGTTAATGGCATTGGTGATGCCTACTATGGTAAAGAAGGTGAAGCCGTAACTTAAGCCATTGGGCAGCTCATGAATCCCAAAAATGCCCTGAAAACTGGTGACT
Source organism: Rufibacter sp. JT3400010 (assembly GCF_054956755.1). Lineage (NCBI taxonomy): Bacteria > Pseudomonadati > Bacteroidota > Cytophagia > Cytophagales > Hymenobacteraceae > Rufibacter > Rufibacter sp. JT3400010. Next base: position 52,886 of record NZ_JBUDXA010000032.1, read on the forward strand.
CTTATATCGGCAATGAACATGACCACGCCCGTGGCCAGCACCTGCATGAAAAACTTCTTAAAGGCCGAAATAGAAACCAAGTCGTCTTTCAGTCCTCCAAAGAAGAGGATAATACAGCCTGCCAAGACTTGCTGCACGCCGTTGTTCAGATTTCCGAAAATAGTAAGTGCCGACATAAAGCCCGCGAATACTCCCAAGCCTCCTAATCTGGGCGTAAGCGACACGTGCACCGTGCGCTTATTAGGCTGATCCAGGATGTTCTTTAAATGCGCCACATACACAATGGAGGGAATCGCGAATAAAGCAATAAAGAAAGACCAGCTAAATGAAAGGAGGTATGTAAAAAATTTCATGCCATCTCTAAAGTAAAAAATGATTCTGGGCCAATTCTCTTTCCCAGCCTTCGCAGCTATGCCGCAAAGGGGCTCTTTAAGAATGGAGAATGCCTTCTTTTTCCAGAATGGAAATATGAATCAGGTTTTCTTCCACCACGCTGCCCGGCACAAACACAAACCGTTTATCATGGATGTTGCGGCCAATGTAATAACTCACCCAGTATTCATTGGTAATCTGAAACAAGGCCGGGTCAATGGGTTCTACCTGCAAAGCCGTTTTTGGCCCCATTTGGTCAAACATGTGCCTAAGCACCGAAGTCTTTACTTCCTGTCCGTCCTGCTCTCCGTAGCCTTTAGAGGAGATAAGCACGTTCTCCAGGTAAAAATCATTGTTATTGATAAAGTAGACATTCCACTCCTCCAGACCCAACTCGTTTACTTCACGGGCAATGGCTACAGAAACGCCTTCTACCTGATGAAAATCAATGTCTTTCTTCATACTGATGCGCCACTAAACTGGCTTCAAATATTTGTTCAAAATGACGAAGCAGTTTCTCCTCTACTTCTTCCATAGGCACTACATGTCCTACTTCTTTTTCCAGAGAGGTCACCGCTTTGTCTGAAATACCGCAGGGCACAATGTTACCGAAGTAGTCCAGGTCTGTGTTCACGTTAAGCGCCAAACCATGCATGGTCACCCACCGGCTGCACTTCACGCCCATGGCACAAATTTTCCTGGGGTTCCGCTGCTCTTCAAAATCCAGCCATACGCCGGTGAGCCCCACAATCCGGCCAGCGGGCAAACCGTATTCGGCCAAAGTGTGGATTACCGCTTCTTCCAACAAGCGAAGGTACTGGTGAATATCTGTAAAGAAATTCTCTAAGTCAAGAATGGGGTATGCCACTAACTGCCCAGGACCATGGTATGTGATATCCCCACCCCGGTTGATTTTATAGAAAGTCGCCTGCTTTTCGGCCAGCCCTTGTTCGTCTAAAAGCAAATGTTCTTCGTGCCCACTTTTGCCCAACGTGTACACATGCGGATGCTGGCAAAGCAACAGATAATTAGGAGTCGTCAATTTCTCCGTTTCGGGCAAAGCCCGATTTTGGGTTTTGACGGCTACTATCTCTTTCAAAAGCTGCTCCTGGTAGTCCCACGCTTGTTGGTAATCTACCAGTCCCATTCTCTCATACACAATGCTTCGGTTCTGCTTCATGGTTCTGCGCGCCCTACCTTACTCTATTATATATATAATGTTACTATGCCTGGCAGCACTGCCTCTCTGTTGTCCTATACAGAATCCTACTCTTCTCGTATAGAAGGCTTTGTTATCAGAAAACTGTGCAAATTACTCATTAAACCAGCACCTACCAAAAATGGCGCATAATACTACTTTAGGTCAGTTGGGCGAGCAGGCCGCCGAAGCCCATTTAGTCGCGCAGGGATATTTGGTTTTGGAGCGAAATTTCCGCTACAAGCGGGCCGAAGTGGATTTGATAGTGGCTAAAGAGAAGACGCTGGTGCTGGTAGAAGTGAAGACCAGAAGTAGTCATCAATACGGGTTCCCCGAAGAAGCCGTTTCAGCCCGAAAAGAGGCTATGCTGCAACTAGCCGCCGATTATTACATAGAACAGCACCAATGGCCACATGACGTTCGGTTTGATGTGATTTCTGTTTTATGGCAGCAGGGCAAGCCTGAGATTCTGCACATAGAGGATGCCTTTCATTGATTTACTTCGGTTATCGCTTTTATGGATAAGTGATTCTTTGATTATGCCTTACACACTGTTCCCTTGGCTTGGCTGCTGATTGCATGGGATTTCTTTCTGTGCCCGCCTTTTGCCAGTTGCTGGCGTGGCGGCGGGTTGATGCGGAGCCCTTATGCTTTGTTGTTTCATAGTTTCCCTCCGTGCGCTCACGGCCGCGGGGCCCCGTCTTCCCCTCGCGCACTGCCCTTTCGGCCTGAAGAGTCCTTTGCGCTTAGCTAGAGCCTTTCCAGGGCCAAAAGCGAGGCGCGCTCGGGAAAGACTGGAACAGGGGAAAGTAGCAATATTGGTAAATGATGGCGGGGAACTTGGTTCAAGTCTGTGACTTGGACCTACCATGGTCTGCAGTTTGCAACAGCAGCGAGGCGCAGCATCATTGACGCTTCTACA
>NZ_JBUDXA010000033.1:0-44698 GCF_054956755.1 Rufibacter sp. JT3400010
GCGGTGGCAGTTTTAGAAACACCTAGCTTGGCTGCTTTGGTGGCTTCGTTTTTCGCCTTTTTGGGGCGGCTGTTGCCGTAAGAGCCTTTGCTTATTTTGCCTTTTTTGCTTTTACCATCTCCTTTTCCCATAGTGGTACAGATTTATTGTAAGTGAAACATGTTATAACAAGTACTCTCATGCGAGAGGAAAGGAAAGAAAGTTACAAAATAGGGTAAATAAGCGCAAGTTTCTCCATCGGATTCAGACCTGTTTTCCTGAAACCAGCCCTGAAACGAAGGAAGCAGGTACCCTTCTAAAAACCAATGCGTATGCCTACCTTTGCGGTTTAGCCTCGCGCTTGTTTTAAACCCGTCTGAACAGAATTATTCTGCCACGGTTGTTGTTCTAGAGAGGCTACAATTCTATATGACAGAAGATCTCATTCAACAAGATACAGAGTTAGACGCGCTGGATGCCCGCGAGCACATTATCATCAAACGGGCCCGCGTCCATAACTTAAAGAACCTGAGCGTGGCTTTGCCGCGCAACCAGTTCATAGTGGTCACCGGCCTTTCCGGTTCCGGTAAATCGTCGCTGGCATTTGACACACTCTACGCCGAGGGGCAGCGCATGTATGTGGAGAGCTTGAGCTCCTACGCCCGTCAGTTCCTGGGCCGCATGGACAAACCCGACGTGGACTATATTCGGGGCATCAGTCCGGCCATTGCTATTGAGCAGAAGGTCAGCATCAGGAACAACCGCTCCACCGTGGGTACCAGCACTGAGATTTACGATTACCTCAAGCTGTTGTACGCCCGCATAGGCAAAACCATTTCGCCGGTTTCTGGGCAGGAAGTGAAAAAAGACACGGTAACTAGCGTCGTGGATTTCCTGATGACGCTGGAAGACGGCACCCGCCTCATGATTCTGGCGCCGCTGCAACGCTCTCCTGAACGCAAACTCAGCAAAGAACTGGACCTGCTTTTGCAGAAAGGCTACTCCCGCGTGATCCTCAACGGCGAACCCTTCTTTATTGAAGAGTTGATTGCCGAGGGGAAAAAAGAACCCAAAGGCGAGGTCTTCATCCTGATTGACCGCGCCGTGATCCGGAAGGACGAAGAAGCCGAAAGCCTCCAGATGCGCCTGGCAGACTCGGTGCAGACCGCCTTTTACGAAGGCCACGATGAGTGCCACATCCAGATGGGAGACGAGACCCGCGTGTTCTCCAACCGCTTCGAGCTGGACGGCATGGTGTTCGAGGAGCCTAACGTGAACTTCTTCAGCTTCAATAACCCGTACGGTGCCTGCCAGACCTGCGAAGGCTGGGGCAGTGTGTTGGGTATCGACCCAGACTTAGTCATCCCAGACAAAAGCCTGACGGTGTACGAAGGAGCCATCGCGCCGTGGCGCACCGAGAAACAGAACGAGTGGCTCCAGCCTTTGCTCAAGAACGGCGTGCGCTTTGATTTCCCCATCCACCGGCCGTACAACGAACTCACCGAAGAACAGCAGGAGTTGCTCTGGACCGGGAACAAATATTTCGGCGGCCTGCATGACTTCTTCAAGCACATTCAGCAGCAGTCGCACAAGATTCAGTACCGCGTGTTGTTGAGCCGTTACCGGGGCCGCACCGCCTGCCCAGATTGCAAGGGCTCTCGCCTGCGGAAAGACGCCAGTTACGTGAAAGTAGACGGAAAAAGCATCACAGATTTGGTGCTCATGCCCGTGACCAAAACGCTGGAGTTCTTCCAGAACCTGAACCTGAGCGAGCATGACATGGCCGTGGCCGATAGATTGGTCACCGAAGTCACGAACCGCCTGAGTTATCTGACCCGCGTAGGCCTGGGTTACCTGACCTTGAACCGTCTTTCTAATACATTATCCGGGGGCGAAAGCCAACGCATCAACCTGGCTACTTCGCTGGGAAGCGCTTTGGTGGGTTCCATGTACATTCTGGACGAACCTAGCATCGGATTGCACCCCAAAGACGCTGATCAATTGATTGGCGTGTTGCGCAGTTTGCAGGAAATGGGTAACACCGTGATTGTGGTGGAGCACGAAGAAGGCATGATGGAAGTCGCGGACCAAGTGCTGGACATTGGTCCAGAGGCCGGTTCCGGTGGCGGGAACCTCATGTTCCAAGGTACTTTTGACGAGTTGCTGAAGAGCGATACCTATACCGGGCGTTACTTGAGTGGCCGCATGGAGGTATCTGTACCGGCGCAGCGCCGGCCTTGGCGCAACTGCGTGGAAGTACACGGTGCCCGCGAGAACAACCTCAAAAACGTAACCGCTAAGTTTCCGCTGGATGTGATGACGGTGGTAACAGGTGTCAGCGGCTCGGGTAAGTCTACCCTAGTAAAGAAAATCCTGGCTCCTTCGCTTATTAAAGCTTTGGGCGGCCACGCCGATGCCACGGGTAAATTCGATAAACTCACCGGCGATATCAACAAAGTGAGCCACGTGGAGTTTGTAGACCAGAACCCGATTGGGAAGTCTTCGCGCTCCAACCCGGTGACGTACGTGAAAGCCTATGATGCTATTAGAACCATGTACGCTGATCAGCCGCTGGCGAAAGCCCGCGGGTTCAAACCGTCGCACTTCTCGTTCAACATTGAAGGCGGTCGGTGCGAAGTGTGCCAGGGCGAAGGCCAGGTGAAGATTGAGATGCAGTTCATGGCCGATATTTACCTGACCTGCGAGGCCTGCGGCGGACAGAAGTTCAAGCAAGACATTCTGGACATTCAGTACCACGAGAAAAACATCTCAGAAGTGCTGGACATGACCATTGATGACAGCCTTATTTTCTTCAAAGACCAACCCAAGATTCTGGAGAAACTGAAGCCGCTGCAAGACGTGGGCCTCGGCTACATCCGGTTAGGACAGAGCAGCAACACGTTATCTGGTGGCGAGGCGCAGCGCGTGAAACTGGCCTCGTTCCTGACCAAAGGCGCTACGCCGCACAACGGCAACATCCTGTTCATCTTTGATGAGCCCAGCACCGGTCTGCACTTCCACGACATCAACAAGCTTTTAACCGCGCTGAATGCGCTGGTAGAAAACGGCAACACCGTACTGGTCATTGAGCACAACATGGACATCATCAAATGCGCCGACTGGATTATTGACCTCGGCCCCGAAGGCGGTACCAACGGAGGTCACCTCCTCTTTGAAGGCACCCCAGAGGATCTTGTGAAGCAAGAGGATAACCACACCGGCAAGTATTTGAAACCGAAATTGTAAGGCTGTTTAACAGTTGATTTTGGGAAAATAGCTTCTAAACGTCTAATGATGATTTAGACCTGTGAGGTTTTCAAAACCTCACAGGTCTTTTTGTTTGTAGGGGCAATCCCTTGTGGTTGCCCAAATGCAATATCCACTGTAGGAGCAACCACAAGGGATTGCCCCTACAGTGGATATTGGGAAAAAGATAAATCTGTTACCTTGTAGTATGAAACTCCGCTCCAAAATCTTGCTGGCCTTATGGGTGCTTCTTCCTTTAACGGGCTTTGGTATCTTAATTGAAAAAAGGTATGGCAAACCAAGTGAAGCGGAAGCCAAGGAATACTTGCAGAACGTAGCCGTAAGCCAGCAACTGCAAGACGGAGATATTATCTTCCATACCTCGCGCTCTGCGCAGAGTCAGGCAATTCAGGTAGCCACCAAATCTAAATACAGCCACTGCGGCATAGTCTACAAATATGGCGGCGAGTACTTTGTCTTTGAAGCGGTGCAGCCGGTGTCTACCACTCCGCTGACCAAGTGGATTGCTCGTGGCGAGGGCGGCCATTTTGTAGTAAAGCGTCTGAAGAAGGCGGAGCAAGTACTGACTCCCTCGGTTTTAGGTAAGATGAAACAAGAGGGCAAGAAACTGGCGGGCAAAGACTATGACCTCACCTTTGAGTGGTCAGATGAAAAAGTCTACTGCTCAGAACTCATCTGGAAAGTCTATCAGCGGGCAACAGGCCTAGAGGTAGGCAAACTAGAGAACCTCAAAGATTTTAACTTAAGCGCCAAACCCGTGCAGGCGAAAATGCGCGAACGCTACGGCCGCAACATTCCGTATGAGGAGAAGGTGATTTCGCCGGCGAGCATGTTTGCCTCTGAGTTGCTGGTGACCGTGCTGGAGAAGTAAGCCGCAGATCAGAACAAATCTTATTGGTTCTGGTTGATTATATTGCCGCCGCTGCGTACAGGTGTCTTTGCGCCAACTCTAACCAAGTCCAGTAACGAATGAAGGAACTCGCCGCTCCTCTTCCTATTACCAAACTCCAGATTTCCGTTGGCATTATCTGCCTGTTCCACGTGTGCGGATTGATTGGGTTCTATACACCCTTCAGAGAGTGGTTTCTGAGCAACACGCCCCTGAACCTGATTCTGGCTACCGCGCTGCTACTCTGGAACCATCAGGGATTGACCCTTAAAATGGTGTTGGGCGTCATAGCAGTGTTTTTGGTAGGCTTAACCGCAGAGATCATCGGCGTAGCTACCGGAAAAGTGTTTGGGGCTTATCATTACGGTGATGCGTTCGGGTTTAAGTTCATGTCGGTGCCGCTGGTGATTGGCATGAACTGGGCGGCGCTGTGTTTTGCGTCGGTGGCGGTCTTAAACCAATGGGCGAAGCCTTTCTTGATAAAAGCAGCCATAACGGCGGCTATTCCGGTGAGCATAGATTTTTTGATTGAGCAGGTCTGCGAGACCTTCGACTTCTGGTACTGGGACGGGCATACGCCGCCGTTGCAGAATTACCTGGCTTGGTACGGCTTCAGTTTCCTGTTCGCGGTGGTGCTTATTCCGTTGCTGAAGAATTCCCGAAACCTGTTTGCGCCTTACTTTCTGCTGGTGCAGTTCGTGTTCTTTCTGCTGCTCAACTTAGCTGAACTGGTGTATGCCGGATAAACCTCTCACTTACGACTACATCATAGCCGGAGCCGGAGCGGCGGGCCTAAGTTTGGTTTGCCATCTGCTGGGTCATGAGAACCTGCAGGCCAAACGCATTCTACTTCTGGACCGCGACCTGAAACAAACCAATGACCGCACCTGGTGTTTCTGGGAAACCGAGGACAGCCCTTTTGAGAGTTGCCTTAAAAGCCAATGGGCCAAACTGCACTTCCACTCGCCCAAATTCTCGGCCTTGCTGGACATTAGTCCGTACCGGTATAAAATGCTGGACAGCCTGTCGTTTTACCAGTACTGTTTCACGTTAATGGAGAAGTTTCCAAATGTGGAGTTTCGGCAAGACGAGATTGTTTCTTTGGAACCGAACGGAATCATCAAAGGCAAACAGGCGGTGTACCAGGCTCAGTATGTGTTTAACAGCGTGCTCTTCCAAATTCCTAAGTTGCCGCAGAAATATTACTTGGTACAGCATTTCAAAGGTATTTTCATCAAAACGGCCGCGGCCGTCTTCAAGCCCGAAGAACCTACGCTCATGGACTTCCGGGTAGCCCAACACCAGGACTGCCGGTTTATGTACGTGTTGCCGATCAATGCCCATGAGGCGCTGGTGGAATACACGGGCTTTTCAGAAGCAGCTTTGCCGCAGGAGGCGTACGACCGAGAGTTGCAGGCGTACCTCCGCGATTACCTGCACATCACTGAGTATGAAGTCACGCACGAAGAATTCGGGATAATTCCCATGACCGATGCGCCTTTCTCTACAAGTTTAAGCGAGCAGGTCATCAACATAGGGACGGCAGGTGGTGCAACCAAAGCTTCTACGGGCTATACCTTCAGCTTTATTCAACGGCAGTGTGCGGCAATTGCCAAGAACCTGGCCCAAGGCCGAAAACCATTGGCGGGTTCTCAGCCGCTTATAGACAAATTCGCCTTCTATGACAGCGTGTTCCTGCGGGTATTGACCGAGAAGAAGCAGGAGCCTTGGGAAGTGTTTCATGCTATGTTCAGCAAACTTCCAGCTAGCCTTATTCTTAAATTTCTGAACGAGGAAACCAATCTTTTAGAAGACCTTAGAATTATGAATGCGGTAGATAAGCACATCTTTCTGCCCGCAGCCCTCAAACAAGGAATAGGAAAGTAAATTCCCGGTAAGGGCAAGAACCTACATCTGCCCCGGAGAATGCACGTAAACCACAAATTACTAACTTAGCGACGCAACTACGGCTTCCGCCTGCAAGGGCCTGGGCTGTTATTGACTTGTTTTCAGAAAAAGAACCTAAAAACGCGGCTGTGCCTAGCGCCACCGCTTCCATCAAATACCCAAGCTATGAGAAAGAACATTGTTGCCGGCAACTGGAAAATGAACAAAACCTACCAGGAGGCCCAGGCGCTGGTAAGTGAAATTGACAACATGGTCAGAGACGAAGTCACCGCAGACAACGTGGAAGTAATTGTGACCCCGCCGTTCCCGTTCCTGAACTCCATTCATAAGTTAATCCAGGGAAATCCGCGCATGCATTTGGCGGCGCAGGACGTGAGTGCCCACGAGAGCGGTGCCTATACCGGCGAGGTGTCGGCGGCTATGCTGAAATCAGTGGGCGTGGAGTACGTGCTGGTGGGCCACTCAGAGAGGAGACAATATCACCATGAAGATGCCGACCTCTTGCTGAAGAAAATGAAAGCGGCTTTGGCGCAAGGCATCAAGCCTATTTTCTGCTGCGGCGAGCCGTTGGAAGTACGTGAGGCCGAAGACCACTTCAAATACGTTGCCCAGCAATTGAGAGAAACCGTAGCGCATTTAAGCAACGAGGAGTTTGACCAGATTGTAATTGCCTATGAGCCTATCTGGGCTATTGGTACCGGTAAAACTGCTAGTAGCGCGCAGGCGCAGGAAATGCACGCTTCCATCAGAGAGGAATTGTCCAGCATCTTTGACGCTGCGGCCGCTTACAACAAAACCATTTTGTACGGCGGCAGTGCCAACCCAGGCAACGCCAAAGAACTGTTCTCCCAGCCAGACGTAGACGGTGGCCTTATTGGGGGAGCCTCCCTTAAATCCAGAGACTTTACAGATATCATCAAATCTTTCTAGTTTCCGCTTGGCGGCTGACCAAGGTAGCGGCCGAAGCAGTTATATAGATATAATTTTATATTTAGGGCCTGTTTTGCAGAAAACAGGCCCTAAATGCGTTTATACCCCGCTGTTTAAGAGACAAAAACAGTATCTTTAAGAAGTTATCTTTGACGTTTTTGCCTCTCTTTTCTAGAAATAAGTCTAAAACACAAGATATTACTCTTATTTTCGTTGAAACATTTACCGAGTCATCTGCTGAATGGCAGAATTTTTAGACAAACCTATTATGAGTTTTATTGAAGTAACGGTAACCGCCTCGCCAGAGTACTCAGAAATCTTAATTGCAGAACTGGGGGAATTAGGCTTTGATACGTTCCAGGACACCGAGGAAGGGTTTCAGGGCTACATTGAAGAAGAGAGATTTTCTGAGGAAGACCTGCAGGAAGTATTAGAGCGTTACCAATTTGCTGGCGAGTTTCCGTACCAGACTCGCAGCATTGCCAAACAGAACTGGAACGAGGAGTGGGAGAAGAACTTTGAACAATTATTGATCGCTGATAAAGTATCCGTTCGCGCTGATTTCCACCCCAAGCCCGAAGGCATTGCTTATGATATTGTGATTACCCCTAAAATGTCCTTCGGGACGGGCCACCATGAGACCACCACGCTCATGATTGAAAACCAACTCACCTTAGACCATAGCGGCAAGCGCGTGCTGGACATGGGCTGCGGTACCGGAATTCTGGCCATCATGGCCGAACAACTGGGTGCCCGCGAGGTACTGGCGGTAGATATTGAAGACTGGACCGTAGAAAATGCCCGCGAAAATGCCGAGCGCAACCACTGCGCTACGCTAGAAGTGCGCCTCGGAGATGCTTCTGTATTGCAGGGCGAGGCTCCTTTTGATTTGATTCTGGCCAACATCAACCGCAACGTGCTGCTGGAAGACATGCCCGTGTACAGCCAATTGCTACTGCCCGGCAACCCACTGGTGTTAAGCGGTTTTTACACCGAAGACCTCCCCATTCTGCAGGAAAGAGCCGCCGCGCTAGACCTGACGTTTGAATCCTCTAGAAACAAAAACAACTGGGTTTCCGCCATTTTCCGGAAAAACAGCCTATAATCAGCTTCCCTTTCTCTTATGAAGCATCTTTATCTCTTCCTGATTTTTTTGTTGAGCAGCTTGGTCAGCTCCGCCCAGAATTATAAGCTGTCCGCCGATAACCCCGAGCAGTTTGCGCTGGACATGCGCGCACTCATGGCGGGTACCAAAAACGCGGCGGCGGTGCAGGTAGGCAGCAGCTTTGAAAGTGCCTGGAGCAGCGGCAAACTGAACAATTCCCAGAAAACCAAAGTCATGGACCTGGCCCAGCAAATGCTCAAGAAAAAGCTGAAGTCAAGGCCCCACTTTGAGAATTTTCTGGGCGCCATAGGCGCTAGCGTCAACCTGCACCAGTATAGCGGCGCAAACATGGACCAATTGCTGAAGGTGATGGAGCAAACCCTCCAGAAGCAGGACGTGAAAGTGTATGAGCGGTTTCTGGCCAGCACTCAAAAGTTTCTAACGGATAAAACGCTCTACAAAGGCCCTACCAACGGGTTAAAAGCCCAGGGCGGCACCTTTTCGTTTGAGTACCGCGAAGGCACGGCAGAGCCAGCCGCGTCTGGCTGGGGAAACGAGGAACCAACTTCGGCGCCTGCCGCAACTCCTAAAACTACCACTACACCAAAACCAGCGGCTAAAGCTGCTGCTCCGGCTCCTAAACCGGCTCCCGCAAAAGTAGTGAAGCAGGAAGAGGAAGACCCTTGGGCTGCATGGGAAACACCTAAGAAAGTAACCAAACCAGCAGTCAAGACAACTAAGAAAGCAGCAAGCACCAAGGCTGCCGCTAAGAAGACAGAACCAACCCCTGCTCCTGAGCCCGCTCCGGTAGTGGTGCAAGAATACTTTTCAGCACCCTTGCCGGTGCTGGCGGGTCCGGTGGTAGTGTTGCAGAAATCTGATTTGGTGTTTACCTCGGCGGTTGATTCCATTACTATCAGACAAGCCAACGGTGCGGTGTCTTTGGCCAACGGTATGTATGCCGGAAACGGCGGTAAACTGGTTTGGAGCCGGTTAGGCGGCGAGGCTACGGCTGAGTTTAAGAACCTGGCCTTTGAAGTAGCCAAACCCACGTTCAAGGCCGAAGACGTAACGCTTACCTTTCCGGCGGTGCTGGAAAACAACATCCGCGGAAATCTGGAGTACCGGCTCACCCGCCCCAAGCCGAACGGCGACAACGGCTACCCAAAATTCATCTCGCACACCAACAATGCCCAGATCAAACGCTTCGGGACCGACATCAAATACCTGGGCGGGCTTTCTTTGGCGGGAAACACGTTGATGAGTGCCGCGCTGGACGGCAGTACGTCTACCATCTGGGTGTCTGAGAACGGAGAGCCTAAATTCAGGGCTACTTCCCGCAACTACACCATCAATGACAGCTTGATTACGGCTCCTGAAGCTGGAATTGCGCTTTTTCAGGGAAAAGATTCTATTACCCACCCCGGCGTCAAGTTCAAGTACAACAAAGAAGGCAAGCGGCTGGTGCTCATCAACCCCGACGGTCTTTACAAACAAACGCCTTATTTCCACTCCTACCACCAAGTCGAACTCACCACCGACATGGCGTCTTGGAACCTCAAAGAGCCGAAGATAGATTTCGCTATTCTCACGGCTAAAAACGAAGTGCCAGTACAGGTAAACTCCAAAGAGTACTTCACCCAGACCCGCTTCCAGCAAATCAAGACCATCTCCAATTTTCACCCGCTGTACACTACGGTGGGCTACGCCCTGAAAATCGGTTCCAAATCTTTCTATCTGGCTCAAATGGCCGAAGATACCAAGATGAAGCCCGAGATACTGCACAACGCCGTAACTACGCTGGCGCAAAGCAATTACCTGGACTATGACCCTAAAACAGGGTACATACGCCTGCGCGACAAGGCATACCATTACGTAGACGCTTCCCGCAACAAGAAAGACTACGACTACATTAACCTGAACGCCTTATCGCCCGCCGGGCGAAATGCCACGCTTGACCTTGCCTCCGGTGACCTGGTGCTGAACGGAGTGAAATCTTTCGCTTTCCATACAGACTCGCTGGTGATTGTGGAGCCAGATAGTCAGACGGTGCGCATCCAGAAAAACCGGAACATTCTGTTCAACGGCAAGGTGAAGTCCACTGATTTTACCTTCAGAGGCAAAGACTTCCTGTTTGACTATGACGGTTTCTTTATTGATATGGCCAAAATTGACTCAACGGTATTGACTACTAAAACCAAGGGCAAAGACGGCAAAGAAAAAGAGACACCCTTCACGCTGGTAAACCGCGGCGGAAAAGGACAAGCCAAACTGTACCTCAACCGGCCAGACAATAAATCTGGTCGCAAGAAATCGCAGGGGTATCCGGCTTTAGACGCAATTTCAGGAGCTACCGTGTACTTCAACAAACCAGAGATTTTAGGCGGCGTGTATGACACTACCGTGTATTTCAATATTCCGCCGTTCAAGATAGACAGCTTGGCCAGTACAAAACATAATGTCATCGGGTTTAAGGGGCAGTTTAACTCGGGAGGCATTTTTCCGCCGTTTGAGACCAAACTGGAGGTGCAACCAGACGGGGCGCTGGGCTTTACGTACCCTGTTCCCAAAGCCGGGTTTGCGACCTACGGCGGCAAAGGTCATTTCAATGACACCCTCACCATGGACACCAAAGGTCTAAGAGGCAAAGGCGTGTTAAGTTACCAGACCGCCACTATGTATTCGCCAAGTTTCGTGTTTTATCTTGATTCAGCCATTTCGCTTTCCGGTAAAAAAGGCAGTTTCAAAGAAGGGACCGTAGCCATGGGGTCTTACCCCAGCGGTACCTTCAAATCTTTCACCATGAAATGGCAGCCGTACCAAGATACCCTTAAAATAAGCACTGTGGGCCGCGAACTGATGAGCATGTTCAATGACCGGTTCACGTACAAAGGCATGTTAGGGTTCACACCGTCTTCGCTGTTTGGCAGCGGGGTAGTGGAGAACAAAGAGGTAGCCATGAAGTCGCCGTCCTTTGTGTTCAAGAAAGGACTGGTGCATGGGAACAAAGCCGGCATGGAAGTAGCGTCTAATGACCGCAAAATACCCGCGCTTACCACCTATGACATTTACCTGGACTTCTACATGGATGCCGGCTACGCCGAATATGGCGCGGAAACTGTAGGGAAAATGACCACAGAGTTTCCCTACGCGCAGTACCGGTCTTCCTTGTCTACGGGTAAATGGGATTTCAAAACCAAAAAACTGACACTCACCAACGGCAACACCAACAACAGCGATTCCCACTTCTATTCCATGAAGTCCGGCGATGATTCGCTCCGATTCAAAGCGCAAAGCGCCATCTATGATTTCAGTAATTCCTCCTTGGCGGCTGCTGGGGTGCCGTACATTCCTATTGGAGACAGCTACGTGATACCAGACAGCAACCGGGTGCAACTCCTGAAAAACGCCGAACTGAGAACCTTCAAGAATGCGGCTCTGGCCATGGACTCGGTGCAGAAGTTCCACCAGATGAACCAAGGTGAGCTGCACATAGACAATCGGTTTGGCATAACCGGTAACGCTCTCTACACCTTCACCAATGCCGGAGGCGATGCTTATAAAATCAAGTTCAACAAGTTTACCTGGAACAGAGAGGGAGGAAAGCGGGATGAAAAAGCGCCTGCTTACTTCCTGGCAGAGGCTACCGTGCCGGAAAAAGATACGCTGTTCATTATTCCTAACGTGCGCTACCACGGGAATTTGGCGTTGGCGTCCAATAAAAAGGCCTTCAACTTTGACGGGTACGCCAAATTACTCTTCAGCGGAAGTGAAAGCAAAGACTGGTTCCCGTACAAGCGCGAAGGTGTAGACCCGGAAGATGTGCGTCTTGAAATCAAGAACCCTATGTTGGCAGACGGTACGCCACTTAAAACCGGTATCCACATCAACACTTCTTCGGGCAAAATCTACAACACCTTTGTTTCCAAGAAGCAGTTGGAAGATGACCTGGATGTATTTGTAGTGGAGGGCGAGCTTTCTTTCAACAAAGAAGACAAGCAATACAAACTGGGTGACGCAGGCCGGGCCTACGGTAATTCCTATGCGGGTAATGTGCTGCAGTACAATGAAGCCACCAAGAAAGTGACCTACGGCGGGCAGTTCAACTTCATCAATCCGGTGAAAGGCTTCAAACTACAGGCCTCGGGGAACGGTACCGGCCGCACCGACAGCAGCTTGTATGAACTGGATACCTTTATGGCCTTTGATTTTGACGTGCCTGAGCAAGCCATTGAAGCCATGGGCCAGAAAGTGTCCAAAGAAGTAGGCGGCCTGCCCGAAGGAATCTCCTTGTCAGACCCTACGCTGCCGTATAAACTGGCCGCTTTCATTGGTGACAAAGGCGTAACAGATTTCACCGCCGCTACCGCCAAAGGCTACGTTCCTTTTTCTAAAATTTCGCCTAAACTCATCCATACGCTGGTCTTGAATGAAGTGAAACTGAAATGGTCGCCTAAAAACAACGCATGGTACAGCACGGGGCCTATCAGTATTGCCGGTATAGACAAAACAGACGTGAACTCCCAGCTTACCGGACACATGGAAATTAAGCGAGGTGCCGCCGGCGATGTAGTGTCTATGTACCTGGAGGTGAACCCGTACGTGTGGTACTTCTTCAACTTCTTTGAAGGCGGCTTAGGGATAGCTTCTTCAGACCCTAAGTTCAATGCCGCCGTCGCGTCCAAATCTAAAGGCCGCGGAACCGGTGATTACACCTTCTATCCGTTGGAAGATATAGACAAGGCAGACTTCGTGAATTTCTTCCGGAAGGAATACCTGGGCAAAGAGCCCCTCAAAGCAGCTCCGCAGCCGGTATACAACACCTTTGACACGGCCCCGGAAGAGGAGGGAACCGGTAAAAAAGCCAAGAAGAAAAAGAAAGGAGAGGAAACTGAAGTAGGTGCCGTACCCGCCGGGTTTGACACGCCGGTAGATCAACCGGAAGCTACTGACAAGAAAGCTAAGAAAAAGAAAGCCGAAGCAGTAGACGTGGTGCCGTCTGGCTTTGAAACGCCCATAGAAGAACCCACCTCTGACAAAAAGAAAAAAGAAAAGAAGAAAAAAGAAGAAGCCGTGCCAGACATTCCGCCCGTTAAGAATTAAGCCGGGGCAGTAACGTTCTGTGCCGCAGATTATTTTTTTCCAGAAACCCGTTTTAAGACAGATTTAGGTAAATCGGTCTTAAAACGGGTTTCTGCTTTACAGCCGAAGGCATTGGGCATTGTTAGGGCTTTTTCTATATTTGAAGAGAGATATCTAAAAACTAAAACGGCGGTTTCCGTATCAAAGGAAACAAATTCAAAAAAGACAGCACGCGCATGGAGATAGTCATTATTGGCGGAATCATTTTGTTGGCCTACCTCATTGGGGCAATTCCCACGGCCGTATGGGTGGGCAAGAGCTACTACGGCATTGACGTTAGGCAGCACGGCAGCGGAAACGCCGGCGCTACCAATACGTTCCGGGTATTAGGCAAGAAGCCCGGTTCTATTGTGATGGCCGTTGATATTCTAAAAGGCTGGGCCGCTACTTCTTTAGCTACGCTGTTGTTGTATTGGAACGTAATTGAGCCGCAGCAACTCATTATGTTCAAATTGATACTGGGCGTAGTAGCCGTCATAGGACATATTTTCCCGTTGTACGTGGGCTTCAAAGGCGGCAAAGGCGTGGCGACGCTCATGGGCATGGTACTGGCCGTTCACTTACAAGTGGCCTTGCTTTGCCTGGGCATTTTCATCATCGTGCTGCTATTCACTAGGTACGTCTCCCTCAGTTCCATGCTGGCCGCCATAGCGTTTCCTTTGCTCCTGTTGCTGCCCATGTTCAAGCCAGATACCGTGCTGCTGCCCATCTTCGCGGTTTTTATTGCCATCATGGTGGTGCTCACGCATAAGAAAAACATCACCCGCCTCATGCAAGGCGTAGAAAGCAAAGCCAACATCAACCCGTTTAATAGCAAGTAGCAGACAGCTTTGTGTTAAGCAGTTCTGTCATGAGTTTGGCAGAGACACTCGTAGGACCTCCGGACACTACGAGGTCTTTGGAGCTATTTTGCAGAAAATGGGCCCAAAACGCAATTCATAATCCAGCAAAATAGCCTCACGGAAGTTGCAAACTTCCGGCCATGGTAGGTCCAAGTCACAGACTTGAACCATGTTTTTTTGGGAATACACCTTTGCAAGAGAAAGCAATACGTGTGACCGGCAGGTGTAAACATCCCCCTTCGCCCCTTCAAAGGGGGAGTCTCTGCTTTAGAGAGGTATTCTCACACATTGCTACCATCGCATTATGCTACTTTCCCCTTTCCAGTCTTTCCCGAGCGCGCCTCGCTTTTGGCCATAGTTAGACACAGCTAAAAGCAAAAAGCTTCACAGGCCGAAAGGGCAGTGCGCGAGGGGAAGACGAGGCCTCGCGGCCGTGAGCGCACGGAGGGAAAAGATGAAACAATAAAGCACCTGCACCCACGCAAAAAGCAGACAACCCAAGGCAACAGCATAAGGCATGCACCTCCCTCTACTCACGTATCAAGCAGCCAAGCCAAGGGAACAACAAACCTCATGTTTTAAAGCTGCTTTCAGGAAAACACCCCAAAAACACTTTGTTGTAAGGAGAAGGGCACATTTTGTTATAACTTCACCCAACATCAACCCTATCCTATGAAAGCCTATATTGAAGAGAACAAAGACCGGTTTCTGCAAGAGTTGCTGGAGTTGTTACGCATTCCCTCGGTGAGCGCCGACCTTTCTTTCAAAGGAGACGTGCTGCGGGCCGCCGAGTTTTTGAGAGAGAAGTTGGAAGCCGCCGGAGCCGAGAACGCTCAGTTGTTCCAGACAGCAGGGAACCCGATTGTGTACGCCGAGAAAATCATAGACCCGGCTCTGCCTACGGTGCTGGTCTACGGGCACTATGATGTGCAGCCTGCTGATCCCTATGAACTCTGGAATTCGCCGCCGTTTGAGCCGGTCATCAAAGACGAAAAAATCTACGCCCGCGGTGCCTGCGATGACAAAGGCCAAACCTACATGCACGTGAAAGCCTTTGAGACCATGATGCAGCAAAAAGCTTTGCCCTGCAACGTGAAGTTCATGATTGAGGGCGAAGAAGAAGTAGGCTCCGTGAATCTGGCTACTTTCGTGAAAGAAAACAAAGAACGGCTCACCGCCGATATCATCGTGATTTCCGACACCGGCATGCTGGCCAATGACGTGCCTTCCGTGACTACCGGCTTGCGCGGATTGAGTTACCACGAGGTGGAAGTAACCGGCCCTAACCGTGACCTGCACTCCGGGTTGTACGGCGGCGCAGTGGCAAACCCTATCAACATTCTCTGCAAGATGATTGCATCTTTGCATGATGAAAACAACCACATTACCATTCCGGGGTTCTATGACAACGTAGAGGAACTAAGCACTGAGGAACGTGCCGAGATGGCCCGCGCTCCGTTTAGCCTGGATGCTTATAAGCAAGCCCTTGATTTGTCTGATGTACACGGCGAAGAAGGATATTCTACCATGGAGCGCAACTCCATCAGGCCTACGCTGGACGTGAATGGCATCTGGGGCGGCTACACCGGCGAAGGCGCTAAAACGGTGATTCCGTCCAAAGCCTTCGCGAAGATTTCTATGCGTCTGGTGCCGCATCAATCGTCAGAAGAAATCAGTGCGTTGTTCCAGAAGCATTTTGAATCTATTGCCCCGCCCAGCGTAAAGGTAGTAGTGAAGCCGCATCACGGCGGGGAACCGGTGGTAACACCCACCATATCGGCGGGGTATCAGGCGGCGGCTAGAGCCATGGAAGATACCTTTGGGAAGAAGCCGGTGCCGGTGCGCAGCGGGGGCAGTATTCCCATTGTAGCCATGTTCAAATCTGAGCTGGAGACGGATACGGTATTGATGGGCTTCGGGCTAGATTCAGACGCCATTCACTCCCCCAATGAGCATTTTGGCGTGTTCAACTTCATGAAAGGCATAGAAACCATTCCGTTGTTTTACCAGCACTTTACGGCGTTACACCAGCAACAGGCGTAAACGCGCTTTAAGGTTGTTTCCGTTAAAATAGCGTAAAAACAGAGAGCCCCGCCATTAAGCGGGGCTCTCTGTTTTTACGTGTGAATCTGATTCGCTTCAGAATAGATTACCGACTGATGGGGAAACCTACGCTTAGCTGAAACAAAGAATGACGGGCATCTTTGAAGTCGCCTCTGGCAGGCGAGTCATCGGTTAAGTCAGAGAAGGCGCCGTTGTACCGTAACCCTAAGCTGATGCCCCGTTGCGTAGCGAAACCAAGTCCGGCGGCATACCCTACTTCAAAATCTGAGTACCCCTCTTTGCTTTTAGAGCTAGTGGTGGCGTCTTGTAACTCATCATTTCTAAAGGTCTTGGTCTTGTCATTGACGCTTACCAAGTAAGATACCTGCGGACCCGCTTCAAAGAAAATAGGACCGGCTTTTACTCTGGCTAACACGGGTACATCTACATAGTTGAAATTGGCGGTTCCTTCTTTGCGGTAAGTGGTTAAGCCCAACGGATCTGTATAGGTTTGATCATCATACTTGAAACCTTTGTTGGAATACAGCACTTCGGGCTGAATGGAAAAGAAGTCGCCTACCACGGGTACGTTCAGGTACACGCCGCCAGAGAAGCCCACCTTGTTATTGAACCTTGCTTCATCCTTCAGATCGCCGGAAAGGTTGGAATAGTTTACCCCGCCTTTAATCCCGAAGGTGGTTTGTGCCTGGGCCGCATAAGAAGCGATGACCGCAAACACCAATACGAAAAGTTTTTTCAT
This sequence comes from Rufibacter sp. JT3400010, assembly GCF_054956755.1. Classification (NCBI taxonomy): domain Bacteria; kingdom Pseudomonadati; phylum Bacteroidota; class Cytophagia; order Cytophagales; family Hymenobacteraceae; genus Rufibacter; species Rufibacter sp. JT3400010. The sequence goes on from NZ_JBUDXA010000033.1 coordinate 16,866, forward strand.
GTTTTTAAAAGTTAAGATTTAGTTCCCTTGTTGTCAGGTATTTTACAAACACTATGCCTAAATGTTAGAAGTAAGATTTAGTAGTCCTGTTTTAGGGTTGTTTTTAAGATAATTGCCTTAAAATGAGGTAATAAAAAAGGAGAACCTGCCGCAGCAGATTCTCCTTTTAAGAGGTTTCTAAAGAATATTCTTCTTACCGGCTAGGGAACAGGAAGCCTAAGGTCAGTTGGAAAGTAGAGTGGCGGGCATTGGTTAAGTCATCGCTGTCTTCTTTTGCCAAGTCATTGATGCTACCGTTGTAGCGCAAGCCTAAGCTAAGACCGTTGTCTAACTGGTAACCTAAACCAGCCACGTACCCAATCTCGAACTCAGAAAGATTGTCTTTTTCAATTTTTCTGGAAGTTGCGGTACGATCATTTCCCAGGAAGCTTTCGCTTTTATCTTTGATGCTTAACAGGTAAGAGGCTTGCGGACCGCCCTCAACGAAGAACCCACCGGCGTTAATTCTCAGCAGCACGGGTAAATCTAAGTAGTTGAAATGCACAGAACCTTCGCTTCTAAAGCTTTGGCCGCCAATTTGGTACTGCTCATCGCGGTACTGATAGCCGCGCTGTGAGTACAAAAGCTCTGGCTGCAAAGACAGGAAGCCGTCGCTGGTGAGGTTGAAGTTAGCGGTTAAGCCCCCCACAAACCCGAATTTGTTATCATAAATGTCCTGGTCATCTAAGTCCCCGGAGATGTTAGATAAGTTGGCTCCGGCTCTAAGACCAATTCTAGGACCATTCTGTGCTTGTGCAACGGCGAAGGAAAGGATAGCTGCTACAAATAATACAATCTTTTTCATAGTTGTTTTTAAGTGAAAAAATGGGCTCTTTTTCTGATGAGTCCTGGTAAAACACACCCCATTATACGGTGTTGCTAGAAAATGTTGGTTCTTTATACATGAAGTTTGTGTAAAAATTTCACACGTCAGTACTTAAACAACTTAGAAAAAGATAATAAATTTTATTTATGTGTTGTGGTTCAGTGTGTTAAGAGGAATAGCTCTGTTCCTGGCTTTAAGCGTTCTCTGCCAGAAAAAAATGTATTTGTTCTTTAAGCGTGTTTTCTGAAAAAAGAGGCTTAAACACCAGCAGAAGCAATAGGAGCTGGCAGGCTACCGGTTGAAAGTGAATTCGGCTGAAAGCCAGACAATAAAAAAGGGGCCTCTTTGGAGGCCCCTTTTTTATTGTCTGGCAAAGCTATTACCTGCCGCTAAATCTATAGCTTAGTGAGAATTGAAAGACAGAATTTTTTATTTTACCTGAAGGTACATCACCCATTTCCTCATCTTCTTCGGTTTTTTTGTCTAAATCATTCAACCCGCCGTTGTATCTAAGCGAAAAGCCCAAGCCGGCAGGCAGTTCGTAACCAATACCAGCGGCATAGCCAAGTTCAAAGCGTTTCATCTCCTTGGTGATATCATCAGAGCCATCGTAGGAAAAGTCCATTCCCCCGCCAGAGAAGCTGGATTTCATGTCCATCGTTGATTTCAACAGATACCCAAAGGTAGGGCCGGCCTCAAAAAACAGGTTACCCGCTTTCACTTTGGCTAAGAGAGGTAACTCCAGGTATTGGAAGTTCATTTTAGCGTCTACCTCGCCGGTAATGGTTTGGGTTTCGCCATCTCCGTCTATGAATTGCTCAGAATCACTGAAGTTGTATTTGACTCCTTTTCTGGAGTACAGTAATTCTGGTTTAATGGAGAACATGTCTGAGACAGAATATTCGGCAAAACCCCCAATGTGAAAGTCTGGCTTGTACTTGATTCCCTCGTCTTCGTCTGTCATAATGGTGCTGTAATTAACCCCGGCTTTTAAGCCTAACGAGATGCCTGATTGTGCTTGTGCGAAGTAAGACGTGAAAACTGCTGCTACAAGTACTACTAATTTTTTCATGGTTTATAAGGATAAGTTAACGTGTTTCACAGGCTATGAACCGCTTGGCATTGGGTCGCAATGTACACAATGCCGTTGCTATTCTTTCTCCAGACACGCAGGTTGCCGTTTACCCCTATGCGCTAATCGAAAATTTGCAAGCCTACGGCCGAAGTTAGCTTATTTAGACGCTTTTAGGAAAAACGGCCTTAAATAGGAATGTAATCTGGTAATTCCCTCTTCTGATATGGTTTGAGCCTGCTTACACGAAAAGGCATAAAAAAAGGCCTGCTTGCTAGCAGGCCTTTCAAAACGGGGTTAGCATCAACTTATCTGCCTCCAAACATATAGCTCAAAGATAATTGGAAAACGGAGTTACGTTGTTTAGGATCATTGTCATTCTCATTAATGCTGGATATTCCACCTTGGTAACGTAGGCCTATGCCAACACCCATAGGAAGCTGATAGCCTAAGCCCGCAGCATAGCCAAACTCAAAACTCTTCATTTCATCATCTTCACCGCTAAGGCCAAGTTCTTCTTCATCTACCTCCTCTCCATCAACTTCTATAGTAGTAGAACTTGACAATTTAAAACCAACGGTAGGTCCAAGTTCAAAGAAAAATCCTCCGGCATTGATGTGGGCAAGAATTGGAACATCTAGATAGTGAAATCTGCCTTTGATAATGATGTCGTCAGCATCACTGATCTCTAATTTTGTTCCTTTCATAGAATAAAGTACTTCCGGGCGAATGGAAACCATTTCTGAAATACCATAGTCAGCGAAGAGCCCTGCATGTAATCCAAATATCGATTCAAAGTCATCGGTCTCATCACCGGTGAGACTACTGAAGTTCGCACCTGCTTTTATGCCTAGTTTGATTCCCTCTTGGGCTTGGGCAAAGTAGGTGATGAATAATGCGGCAACAAATAGTAGTAGTTTTTTCATGATGGACTTTTTTTTAAGGTTTACAACATTATTTAACTGGTTATCTCTTTAAATGGTTGCTAGTTAATGATAATAGAAGTTTAAGTACATACTGATAACTAGGTAAATATAGCCTGTTCTGCCTAAATGGAAAGTGGTAGAACACCTGAAAAGATGAGTGCACCAAGCCTGGTTTCTACTCTCATCATTAGACAGCCCGAAGCAGTTCTTGTAAAAAAATATCCTCCTTTTACTTCTTCACTCTATGGAGAAGTAAAAGGAGGATAAAGGTCAAAGTCAATGAACCAGAAACCAGCGGTAAATCAACCGGCCCAGCCTTCGCGGTCCAGGCTGCGGTACTGAATGGCTTCGGCTAAATGCTCTATCTTGATGTCTTCTGAACCCGCTAAATCTGCAATGGTGCGGCTCACTTTCAAGATGCGGTCATACGCCCGAGCGGAGAGCCCTAGTTTCTCCATGGCTTTTTTGAGGAGCAAACGACCTGCTTCATTGATGCGGCACAAGTCTTTTACCATTTGCGGCGGCATCATGGCGTTGGAATGAATGTCTGGAAAAGCTTCAAACCGCTTGGCCTGCCATTGCCGCGCCCGTTCTACCCTATCTCTGATGTCAGCGCTGGTTTCGGTTTTGCGGGTTTCGGTCATCTGGTCAAAAGAAACGGGAGTGACTTCTACGTGCAGGTCAATACGGTCCAGCAGCGGGCCACTTACCTTGTTTAAATAGCGTTGCACCACCCCCGGGCCGCAGACACAGTCCTTGTTAGGGTCGTTGTAGAAGCCACAGGGACACGGATTCATGCTGGCCACCAGCATAAAATTGGCCGGAAAATCTATGGTCAGACGGGCGCGCGAAATAGTGACCCGCCGTTCTTCCAGCGGTTGGCGCATCACCTCCAGCACAGTACGCTTAAACTCGGGCAATTCATCCAAAAAAAGAACCCCGTTGTGTGACAAAGAAATCTCCCCGGGCTGCGGATTGCCGCCTCCGCCTACCAAGGCTACGTCTGAAATGGTGTGGTGCGGCGCTCTGAACGGACGTTGGGCCATCAAAGAACCGTGTGCCCCCAGTTTACCCGCCACCGAGTGAATCTTAGTAGTTTCCAGCGCTTCATGCAGGGTGAGCGGTGGCAAAATAGAAGGCAGGCGTTTGGCCAGCATGGTTTTACCGGCACCCGGTGGGCCGATCATGATCACATTGTGGCCACCCGCCGCGGCTATCTCCAGGGCCCGTTTAATATTTTCCTGGCCCTGTACATCGGCAAAATCGGCGGCGTATTGGTGTACGGTTAGCTGAAACAGATCACGGGTGTCTACTTTGAGGGGCGGAATGGAAAGGTCACCAGTCAGGAAATTGATGGCTTCTTTGAGGTTAGAGACACCTATTACATCCAGGTTGTTGACAATGGCCGCTTCCTGGGCGTTCTGTTTGGGAAGGATAAACCCTTTGTAACCTTCTTTGCGGGCCTGAATAGCAATGGGCAATACGCCTTTAATGGGCCGTACCTCGCCGTCCAGCGCCAGTTCCCCCATGATCAGGTATTTTTCCAGATGGCCAGTGATGAGTTGGTCTGAGGCCGCCAGAATGCCCAACGCAATGGGTAAATCATACGCCGAGCCTTCTTTGCGCACGTTGGCCGGTGCCATGTTGATGACTACTTTCTGGCGCGGCATGCGGTAGCCGTGGTGTTTCAGCGCCGATTCAATCCGTTGCTCACTTTCTTTGATGGCATTGTCTGGCAAGCCCACCATGAAATACTTAGTACCCGGCGAAACATTTACTTCAATGGTGATCGTGAAGGCGTTCACGCCCTGTACCGCACTCCCGAAGGTCTTTACAAGCATATAATTATTTAGATGCTAAATTGAATTTATCTTGAGTGAGCCAACAGGAATTTGGCAAATTAAATTCCTTAAGTCAGTAAAATAGTAGTATACAGATAATCACGACTCGTCTACCATTACAGACCTGCCATTGTTGCTTAGGCTTTAAAATTCGTATGATGCAAGCACCGCATCGCCCATGAAGAGATACATGCTCTTTCTAAATCGAAGAACCGGCCACAACTTACTTCAACCTGTTTTCAGGAAAACAGGTTGAAGTAAGTTGCGGCCCAGCGCCTTTAGTCACGCGGCAGATACACCAATTCTGGGTGAACGGGTATGTACGTAGCTGTGGAGCTGGCATTTTTAGGGTGAATGGTAATCCCTACGCAAACGCTGTCTGGACCGGCTATTTCAAACGCGATTCCTTGTGAAGAGGCATCATAAATATACACCGGCGGTTTTCCTTTGGGCGCATAGGAAGCAATGGCTTTAACCTCGGGGAATTGGTTTCTGATTTGAGGAAGCGTGCTGCCTACTTTTAAACCTTCGTTGGCCAGTTTAAACACAGGAGACGTGATGCGAACCTGCTGCACTCCTACGGTTTCTTCGGGCGTGCCCGTCTTCTCCCGTACCGTGTACACGTTTACCTGGTGCCGGTTTGCACCTGTTCCTTTGCTGTACCAGGTGGAAAGTGACTTGCCCATGGCAGCATCTCCAGCATCTGGGGTACCCAAATTGGCTTGTACTTGGCCGGGCGAATCTCCCAGAGTAATCTGGCCTATGCGCTGGCCGGGAATAATCTGGTAAGCAGACGGGATTGCGTCTGCCGGGTTCTCCAAGGAATCTTCTGCCGCACTGGAAGGCTCCGCAGCGGTAGACTCTACTGATGATGTCTCTATGCGTTGTTTCGGGGCCGAATTCTCACAGGAAAGGCAGAAACAAACAAGGGGGAGAAGCACTAGGGAACGCCTCATATTACTGAGTTTATTGTTCTTGCAGATATTTAAAGCAAAAGGTACGGCGGGCTTAAGCCATCTGTTTTTCCAATAACAGAATCAGAATATGGATCACCTTGATGTGGATTTCCTGAATTCTATCGGCATAGCCAAAGTGGGGCACTCTTATCTCCACATCGCTCAGCGGAGCTAGTTTGCCGCCGTCTTTGCCGGTAAGCGTGACTACGTGGGCACCTGCTGCGCGGGCAGCCTCGGCGGCTCTGAGCACGTTGGCCGAGTTGCCGCTGGTACTGATGCCTAACAACACATCGCCGGGCCTGATGAGTGCCTGCACGTAGCGGGAGAACACGTGGTCATATCCGTAATCATTGATCACGCAACTCATGTGGCTAGGGTCTGAAATGGAGATAGCCGCCATGGGGGCACGGTCATCGCGGTAGCGGCCGGTGAGTTCCTCTGCAAAGTGCATGGCGTCACACATGGAACCTCCGTTACCGCAGGAAAGGATCTTGCCGCCGTTCTTCAGGCTGTTGCCCATGAGTTGCGCCGCCGCATCAATGGAAGAGAGCGTGGCCGGTTGGGACAGAAAATCTGTGAGCACCTGTTGGGCTTGTTGCAGTTCCTGCAGAATGAGGGCAGAAGGAGAGGTAGTCATGTATTATACAAAAGGCCGAGGATCTGTCGGCGGCAGGTTGGGGTTTTCCTGGGGGTTCAACGTGGGTGGCATAGGAGCCGGGGTAATGATAGGACCCTGCTCTGCGGCCATGTTTGTTCCCCTCTGCTGGCTGGACGAAGGCACGGTCCGCTCTGTGCTGCCGGGGGCAGGTCCAGAAAGGGAAGGTGCGCCTGGGTTTTTAACCTGCTGGTCATAGCGCTGCGCCTTAAAAGCCATTTGCTGGTCATAGTACTGTGACTTCAGTTGGGTGACTTGCCTGCGCTCGCGTTCCAGACTTCGGTTCAGGGTGGCAATATACAAGTTTTCTACCAAGAGTTCTGCCAGCAGCAAACCGGCTCCCGCCCACAGCAGCCGGTTGTAGAACGCCGCATCATGGGGTAAGTCAAACAAAGCCACAAACTTAGAGACGCTTAAAATGCGCAGCAGAAACAGAAAGGCGATGAGCAAATACACCATCACCAAAATATTTAGAAACTTCTTCACAGACTCCATAGACGTACGCGTTAATAAACATTAAGAATAATGAATATATTAAGCTGTACGCAAACGGCGGGAAATAGCTGTAGTAGGGAATGGAGGAGCCGCGTTTTGAGCCTGTTTTCCAAGAAAGGGGCTATTTCCACCACCCTGCCCTGCGGGCACGGCACCCCTGCCAAAGTGGGAGGGGAGTTTCTGTTTCTGTCGCTATACCGCCAACTCAAGAGACCTCGCAGTGTCTGGAAGACCTGCGAGTGTCTGTGCCAGCAGCCTTCCCATAGCGCCAATCTGGAGATTGGCTGTCCGGCTTGTGCGTAGAGCGCTGGCGCTAACTCTACGCACAGCAATAACAAAGCAGCCGTTTTAAGCCTGCTTCTGAGAAAACAAGCATAAAACGGCTTCTAAATAGAGAGAGGCTTTTCTGGGCTTATGAGGTGTGCTGCATTTGGGTGAGTTTGAAGTACAGGCCGCCTTGCTGTACCAGTTGGGCATGGTTGCCGCGCTCTACTATGCGGCCGCTTTGCAGGACAATGATCTCATCTGCATGCTGAATGGTGCTGAGGCGGTGGGCAATGACAATGGAAGTGCGGTTCTTCATTAAGTTGGTCAACGCTTCCTGCACCAGTTTCTCAGACTCCGTATCCAGGGCTGAGGTGGCTTCGTCCATGATCAAAATAGGCGGATTTTTGAGAATGGCGCGGGCAATGCTCAGACGCTGCCGCTGCCCGCCAGATAGTTTACCGCCCCGGTCGCCAATTAAAGTCTGGTAGCCTTCCGGCGATTGCATGATGAACTCGTGGGCATTTGCAATTTTAGCCGCCGCCATGACTTCGGCCTCCGTAGCTTCAGTCTTGTTGAAGGCGATGTTGTTGAAGATAGTGTCATTGAAGAGGATGGACTCCTGCGTCACAATACCCATTTGCTCCCGCACTGAGAACAGCGAGCAATCGCGCAGGTCCTGGCCGTCAATGGTGATAGAGCCTTGGGTAGGATCATAGAAACGAGGCAATAAATCTGCCAAGGTAGACTTGCCACCACCCGATGGACCTACCAGCGCAATGGTTTTTCCTTTGGGGATACGCAGGTTAATGTCTTGCAGAATGGGATCATTGGCGTACTGGAAGCTGACGTTCTTGAACACGATGGCATTGGTAAACTCGGGGAGGGTTTTGGAGTCTGGCCGGTCCCGGATCAACGGTTCGGTGTCTATTAAGGTGAGCACCCTTTCCCCGGAGACCAGTCCGCGCTGGATGTTGCTGAACGCGTTGGAGATGGCTTTTACCGGCACCAGTACCTGCGAGAACAAAGCCAGATAAGCAATCAGGTCTTCGCCGCCTAAGTCAGATTCGCCGCGCAACACCAGAGAACCGCCATAAAACAGAATTCCGGCCACGGCCGAAACGCCCATGAACTCAGAGAAAGGCGAGGCCAGACTGCGTTTGTTGTTCATAGAGGTAATGATGCGGGCGTACAGGCTATTGCTTTCCCTGAACTTGCCCAGCACGTACGGCTGCGCATTGAACCCTTTGATCACGCGCAAGCCACCCAACGTTTCATCAATAATGCCTAAGATAGCCCCCAGCGCATCTTGCCCCTGTGACGACTGGCGCTTCAACTTCTTGGAGATGCTGGAGATAATCAGTCCGGAAACCGGAAGCACCAGCAAACTGAAAAACGTGAGCTGCGGCGAGATGTAGAAAAGCACCACAAAATAACCGATCAGCAGAAAAGGCTCCCGAAACAGCACGTTTAGGGTACTCACCACAGAGTTCTCTACTTCCTGCACGTCATTGGTGAGCGTAGACATGATGTTACCTTTGCGCTGGTTGGAGAAAAAGCCCAGTTGCAACTGTGTGAGGCGCTCAAACACCTGCATTCTCAGGTTTTTCACCACCCGCGCCCGCACTACGCCCTCAATCCGGAGACCGATGTAGCGGAACACATTGGCGAGCAGTACTGAGATCACGAGCATGATACAGATAAAGCGCAGGGCGCCAATGCTGCCTTCGGCTTGGATAATCTGACCTACATGGTAGTAGAAGAACTGGGTGAACCAAGCAATGTTGAATTCAAAGGCCGGGACGGCGGCAGGAATCTCATCCATGCTGTGGGCCTGCCCGAACAATACTTTCAGCAAAGGCGCCAGTAACCCGAAGTTCAGCACCCCGAAGATGGTCGCCAGCAAGGTGGCAATGGCGTACCACGGAACGTACTGGCTAAACGGCCGCGCAAATTTTAAAATGCGGAAATAAGTTTTCATTCCCGCAAAGGTACGGCTTTGCCGGAATGAAACCGCATGTGTTGTACAAGAGGTGTTTAGAGCTTGTTTTCTGGAAAAGAAGGGTAAAGCAGACTTGCCTGGGTGTTCCCAGATGTAGGGGCAATCCCTTGTGGTTGCCCTACATTTGAACTTATCCTCGCTCGCCTCCGGCGAGTGTAAGCTACCCCCACGCAGCCAGAGGCTGCAAGTAGCTCACACTCGCCGGAGGCGAGCGAGGTTTCTTTTAAAAGTCGTGCGTACGCTGCGGAATGTTCCAACGGAAGGAGACCGCTGAAAAGGAGTTGTTTCGGTTAAAACGGCTGTCATTGGCGTTGGCGCGGCGCACTACCTGAGTTACGTCCAGAAACATGTTGTACATGAGTTGGAAGGAAGCGGTGGCTTCGCCGTAAAACTGATTGGTGGTCACGCCATCGCCAATCTGAAAACCGTAATCGCCGGGGCGGGTGGTGTAGGGTTTTAAGACGTTGCCGCCGTAGTTGTACTCAATGAGCCCGCCTTCTGGGTCCAGTGGGTCAACGGTGGGTAACGGGTCCTGGCCGTAGCGGGTGGCAATGGCTTTGGCCGTCAAAGTGAGTTTAGGCAACGGTTGGTACCGCACAATGGCAATGGCTTCGGCAAAGTTCGCACCCATGGGGTGGGCCAAGGGCTGCAAATAGTGCTGGTAGTTCTTGGACGGGTCTTCGTGCTGGTAGGTGTACGGGCGGGCCAGGTTTACTTCTCCCTGTAAATCTAAGTTAGAAACCCCGAAGGCGTCTATGTACTTGGCTCCGCCTTGCAGGGCGAATTTATTTCCCCACCAACCGTTACCAGCGCGCAGCTCACTAATCAGGAATTCATCCAGCACAGCTTGTCCGTAGAGTTGCACCCGGTTATAGATGTTCCACTTAAAATCCATCCCCAGCAAAGCGTTGTCTTCAGAACCCAGGCCCTGTTCAATGCTGCGGTAGAAGATAATGGGATTCAGGTACTGCAACTCAAAACGCCCCCTGTCCCGCCCAAAAATCACAGACTCAAACACGCCCACGTTCAGGTTAGGCAAGATGTTTACGCTGAGGTGGTGCAGCGTCATGTACTTCTTGTCGTAGAGTTGGTCAGCTTGCTGAAAGTTTTGGGTAAGTTCGGCGTACAGGTTGGTGTATTGCAGTTTCCAGATTTGCGTCTGCAGTTTCAGGAAGAAGTACGGTGCCGAGTAATCAGACAAAATCATGGACCGATACCCGTTCCCGATGAAATTGCGGTCATGGCCCAACATCACGCTGATGTGCTTGGTAGCCGCATAATTGATATAGCCTCTGGCCGAGAAAAAGTCATAGCCCCCGCCGTTCCCGAAGGTTTTCCAATAGGCTTCATGCGGCACAATGTTGTCACGTGAAACCCTTTCATTCACGTAGCCGGGTAGTTTGGCCTGATTATCGGCGAGGAAGGTATAAAAACCCAGTTTTTCGTCAATAGTGCCTTCCACCTGTAGCCCGCGGGTGTTAATGTAGCGCAGCCCTTCGGTCTCTGTGTCTTTGCCCGCTTGCAGCCCTATGACTGGATTCACCCGCAAGGTGAAGTCCTCGCTCTCATAATGGTAGAGATCGGTTTTGTTTTTGAAAAACGGGCCTAGAGACCGCTGGCTCTCATTGTTGCGGGAGTTGCGGGTGTAGTTCCAGTTGTCGTTGAGCAGGTAATCAATGTTGTACTCATCAGTGGGGGAACTGGAGGTGGCATCTTGCCGGGCTTCTTCGGCCAAACGGGCAACCCGGGCACGACCGTAGGGCCGGAAGGATGTATGCAGGTCTTCGGTATTGCGTTTAATGTGGTAACGGTCAATAACCCGGTACACATCGGGGTTCAGCGGCACGGTGGCATCTTGTGCCGTTGCAGAACCCGCCAAGAATGATAGACCCAACAGCAGACGGTATGTTTTTCTCATAAAAAGGAATTGAAGCCACGAAGATAACGGATTTTGCACGTGTACTCTCCCCAAGGCCAACAGGTTGCCTTAGGGAAGTTCTGAGTCCTGAGTTTTGAGTCTTGAGTTGTTTTTTGCCTGTTTTTGGAAAAGTAGGGTGAAAATGCTTTAGTGAAACATGGTTCAAGTTTTCAACTTGGACCTACTATGGTCGGAAGTTTGCAACTTCCGTGAGATAGAGGCTTGCTAAACGTTTGTTGAAGCATCAATAGCAATCATACTCTGGAATGCATTGACCCTGCTCTAAAAGGATACAACTCAAAAGAAGCATGAAAACTGTATCTTGCCAGAACCATGATACAGCTAGTACGACACCATGAACTCAACTTCGCGCAGTGGGAGATTTGCCTGCGGAAAGCGGAGGAGCCGTTGGTGTATCTGCAAGCCTGGTATCTGGACGTGGTCTGTGGTGGGCAATGGGAAGCGCTGGTAGAAATGCAGGGCGAAGAATATGTTTCCCTGTTTCCGTTACCGGTTAAGAAATGGCTGGGCAGGAGAAAGGTGTACCAACCGCTGTTCACCCAGCAACTAGGGTTGGTGACCACGCCCGCCAGCAGGTATAGAGAGGTAGAGGAGTACCTGGCGTTCTTGCCAGGCCTCTATGCGGAAGTGCAATACCAGATGCCTTTACCGGCAAACACTACTTTAGAATTGCCGGAGCCCTGGGTTGCGCGGCTGCGGCCGAATTATGAATTGTCTTTAGCGCCTGGTTTTACAGAATTGAGGCAAAACTACAGCACCAACCTCCGCCGGAATCTAAAAAAGGCTGAAGCCGCGCAGCTGGTTCTGAAATCAACCGAGAATATTGCTCCGCTGTTGGAGTTGTTTCAAAGTACCAAAGGAAAAGAACTGCATGGTTTGCGACCTCGGCATTACCGAAGATTGGAAAAGCTTTACCGGCAGGCCCAAGAGAAAGGGACGGGCGAAATTTGGGAAGTACGAAATCAAAATAACTTACTCGCGGCTGCGTTCATTCTCCGCACAGCGCACAGAATCACCTTTTTGTTTGGAGCCAGTTCAGCGCAGGGAAGAACGCACAACGCCATGGCTTTTCTGCTGGACCAACTTATGCAGCAGGAGGCTGGTTCTGGCAAAACGTTCGACTTTGAAGGCAGTGAAGTGCCCGGCGTGGCTAATTTTTATGCCGGTTTTGGTGCGCAGCCGGTCTCCTACGTATCTTTAAGCAGTAAACCTAAACCCACAGCCCTGCAATGGACGCCAACCGTCTTCACATTCTTAGCCAAACACCTTCGTTAGCCAATCATTTTATTTCTGAGTTACGTGACGTGACCGTGCAGAAAGACAGTTTGCGGTTCCGGCGGAATCTGGAGCGCTTGGGCGAGGTGATGGCTTACAAAATCTCAGAAACGTTGCCGTACGCTGAGCAAACTATTCAAACCCCTCTGGCCCAAACGCAGCAAACCCTGTTGCAGGAGTTTCCTATTCTGGCTACTGTGCTACGGGCGGGTTTGCCATTCCACCAAGGCTTTCTCAATTATTTTGACCATTCTACCAGTGCTTTTGTGGGTGCCTATAGGGTAGAAGGGGCCCGTAAACTGTCTGTCCATTTAGACTACATGGCCACGCCACATCTGGAAGATAAAATCCTGATTCTGGTAGACCCTATGCTAGCCACCGGAAAATCATTGGTGCTCACCTATAAGGACATGCTTCAGTATGGCACCCCTAAACGGATCATTATAGCAGCCATTATTGCCAGCCCCGAAGGAGTAGCCCACCTCCAGGAGCAGATTCCACGGGCTGAGCTTTGGTTAGGTGCTTTGGACGAGCACTTGAACGAGCAGTCTTACATTGTACCGGGCCTAGGCGATGCTGGAGATTTAGCCTTCGGTGAAAAAAATGAGAAAGTACAATAAGATACTTTCTTTTGCCCTAATAACTGTTAGTTAAGGTGCGTTACTAAATAAGTATCTTTGCAGGCTGAAGTCTCTAAGGTATTTGGAATAAAGGACTTGCGTGAAATTTAAGAATGATGTTGGAGAACACTTTTGAGGTAACAACTGTATGATTGCTGCAGTTCTGAAATATATTTCTGTTTATTTGCTGAGTGCGGTCAAGTTCTTTGGCGGGCCATTGGCCGGCTTAACTATGGGCCTGTCTTTCTGGGCGACCGTAGGACTCACCATTGCGGGTATGATGACCAGCGTACTGCTTTTCTCCTTGATTGGCTCTGCCGTGCATGACCGGTATGTAGAACGACAGCGAGCCAAAAACAAGCCTATGTTCAGCAAAAAGAACCGCCGTATCGTTTCTGTCTGGAAGCGCTTTGGCATGTCTGGCATCGCTTTTCTTACTCCCATTCTGTTCACGCCCATTGTGGGCACCGTGCTGGCCATTGTACTGGGCGTATCTAAAAGCCGGATTGTGCTGCACATGCTTTGGAGTGCCATTTTCTGGGGATTCGCGGTGACACTTACCCTTTTCAAGTTGAGCCACTTGCCTTTCCTGCAGTTTCTCAAATAATTGTCGATTGTTCTATATAGAGTAAAACACGCTTAAAAACAGAAGAGCCGCTTAGGAAACTAAGCGGCTCTTCTGTTTTTAAGCGTGTTTTTAGAAAAGTGGGTTAAAACTCGATCCCTGACTTTCTACAATCAATAACTAGCAATCAACAACAATTACCGGCTCTTCCGCTTGCTGCCGCCGCCGGCTTTGGTTTTCTTCCAGCCGGCTTTCTTCAGGTCTCTCACTTTTTCGCCTTTGCCTTTGTTCTCGTACTGCGGACGGGCTTTTTTCTCGTGGAAAGCGCCTTTGAAGTTGGGGTCTTGCTGGCGTTTGTAGTTGTCCAGTTCCCGGTTAATGATTTGCTGTTCTTCAAACGGAGTTTCATAGACCTTTACTTCCTCGGGCAAGGGAGCTTCCGGGATCTTCATTTTGATCAGCTTCTCAATGCGCTCAATGTGGTGCATCTCGGCCTCATTCGCGAAAATAATGGAAGCGCCTTTCTGTTCAGCCCGGCCGGTGCGGCCAATGCGGTGCACGTAATCTTCGTAAATGATAGGCACATCGAAATTGATCACGTGACTCACATCATTGATATCGATGCCGCGAGCTGCCACGTCTGTTGCCACTAAATAGCGCACTTCGCCCTCTCTGAACGCTTCCACCGCGTTGATGCGGGTGTTCTGGCCTTTGTTGCCGTGTACTACGCGCACGCCACCTTCGCCTTTGCGGTCCAGGAAAGAACTCACGTTGTCGGCGTTGGTTTTAGAGCGGGTGAAAATCATGACACGGTTGAATGTTTCTCTGTCTTTAAACAGGTAGTCCAGCAGCGCAATCTTGGTCCGGAGGTTGGGCACCTGGTACAGTTTCTGGCTCACGGTTTCTACCGGCGTAGCCTGCGGCGTCACTTCCACCACCATCGGGAACTCCAGAAACTCCTCAGATAGTGTGTGTACCCGCTCGTGCATGGTAGCCGAGAACAACAGGTTTTGCCGTTTACGCGGTATAATTTCCAGAATCTGCCGGATCTGTGGCATGAAACCCATGTCCATCATTTTGTCGGCCTCGTCCAGCACCAAGGTTTTGAGTTCTTTCAGGTGCAGTTCGCCTTTGCGGTAAATGTCCATGAGCCGGCCAGGCGTGGCTACCAGAATGTCAATACCGGCCTGAATGCGCTCAATCTGGGTTTTAGGTCCCACGCCGCCGTAAATACCTACGGTGCGCAAATCTAAGTAAGCACTGAACTTCTGAATGTTCTCTTCAATCTGCATCACCAACTCGCGGGTGGGAGCTAGAATGAGTGCCCGCGGATGTTTGCCCTGGGCGTACTTTACTTTCATGAGCAACGGCAACACATAGGCGGCCGTTTTGCCCGTACCCGTCTGCGCAATGCCCATCACGTCATGCCCAGCCATAGCTAACGGAATAGTCTGAACCTGCACGGGCGTAGGCTTCTGGAAACCCAGTTCGGCAATGGCATTTAATAACTGCTTGTTCAGCTTGAAATCCTCAAAACTAGGCAGCGCCTCTTCTTCCTGCGCGGTTTCCTCTATTGCCTCTGGGGCTATGTTCTCGTCTTGCACTGGGGCAAGATTTTCGTTTTCTTCTTCTATCATTGTTGCAAAGGTACGGAATTGAGATTTGTGTCTACCGTTCAGTCCTATAATACGTTATTGGGCTGTTTTTGGGAAAGCATACAGAAAACAGAAGGTGTTAAAGTACCTTTTCATCTTTTCAGTGATTACCCCGTATCTTTAAATGCATAAAATGCCGCCATATGGAAAAAGTGGTTAAAGTAGGAAAGCTTCGGGAACAGGAGTCAGATTTTCATTACTGGAAGCAAAAAACTCCCCAGGAGCGACTTGCGGCCTTGGAGGTACTAAGGCAGCAATACATTCAATTCAGAAAAGATGTTCAGCCCAGACTTCAGCGAGTTTGTCGCGTTATTAAACCAGCATAATGTTGAGTAAGCATAATGTTGAGTATCTGATTGTGGGAGGGTATGCAGTAACAGTACATGGCTACCCCAGGTACACGGGTGACCTAGATGTCTGGATTGAACCGGCAGATGAGACTGCGGCTAAGATTTTAAGCGTATTGACAGAATTTGGTTTCGGTGCTGTAGGGCTACGGAAGCAAGATTTTCTGGAGCCAGAATCAGTTGTGCAATTAGGTTATCCTCCCGTGCGTATGTATAGATATACTTACACAGATTGATGGCGTTTCTTTTCAGGAGTGTTTTCCTAGAAGGATAGTATTCGATATTGAGGGAATGCCAGTGAACTTCATAAGCCTCCCAGATTTACTTAAGAATAAGAAAAGTACCGGTAGAACAAGGGATATAAATGATTTAGAAAATCTTTCTGAATAAATTAAGTCATGGACTAACTTAGCACCATGAACAGCATCCTGATCAAGAACGCGCAACTGGTAAACGAAGGCCAGATCCAATCCGCCGATGTACTGGTAAAAGACGGCCTCATCCACACCATCGGGCAAAACCTCAATGCCATTGCCGATACGATTATAGAGGCACAGGGCCAGTACCTACTGCCCGGCATCATTGACGACCAGGTTCACTTCCGGGATCCTGGCCTTACCCACAAAGGCGATTTATACAGCGAGCCCAGAGCCGCGGTAGCCGGAGGCGTGACGACGTTCATGGAAATGCCCAATACCGTGCCTAACGCTACTACGCAGGAACTGCTCCAGCAGAAGTATGACACCGCGGCGCAGAAGTCCTTGGCGAACTACTCGTTTTTCATGGGCGGCACCAATGACAACTTGGAGGAGATCCTGAAGACTGATCCGCGTAGCGTTTGCGGCATCAAGCTGTTCATGGGCTCCAGCACCGGCAATATGTTGGTGGATAACATCAGCACGCTGGAAGAAATCTTTGCCAAGTCTCCCATGCTCATTGCCACCCATTGCGAGGACGAAGCTACCATCCGGGCCAACATGCAGCAGGCCACCGAGCAGTACGGCGACGCAATTCCCATGAGCATGCATCCGGTCATCCGAAGTGTAGAGGCCTGTTACAAATCGTCCAGCATGGCGGTGGAACTGGCCAAGAAACACAATACCCGCCTGCACATCCTGCACATCAGTACCGCCGAAGAGCTGGCTTTGTTTGCGAATGACGTGCCGCTGGAGCAGAAGCGCATCACCGCCGAGGTCTGCGTGCACCACCTGTGGTTTGACGCGGCGCAGTACGAGACGCTGGGTGCCCAGATCAAATGCAATCCCGCCATTAAAGAAGCACGCCACAAAGAAGCGCTGTTTCAAGGCCTGCTGGATAATAGACTGGACATCATCGCCACGGACCATGCGCCGCACACCTGGGAAGAGAAACAAGCCGGTACCTATAAAGGAGCACCTTCTGGATTACCGCTGGTACAGCATTCGTTACAGGTGATGTTGGCGTTCTATCAGCAGGGCAAGATTTCTCTGGAGCGGATGGTGGAGAAAATGTGCCACGCCCCAGCCATCTGTTTTCAGGTAGAAAAGCGCGGCTTCATCCGGGAAGGGTATTGGGCCGATCTGGTGTTGGTAGATTTAAACCAGAGCCAAACGGTAGCCAAAGATGACATTTATTATAAGTGCGGCTGGTCGCCGCTGGAAGGGCAAACTTTGCCCGGCGTGGTGACGCATACCATTGTCTCTGGGCATCTGGCGTATCAGAACGGACAGTTTGATGAGAGCAAGAAAGGGGAGCGGGTGCTGTTTAGCCGGTAATTTGTGTCCATGAACCTAAAAAGCATCTTTTGAGAACGAAAAAAATCCGTGGATTAAAGAGACGGCAGAAAAACATAGATGAATGGTTTGAAGCTAACAAGCTAATCGACTTAAAGCTGCTTAAGAGAACAGGCTATTATTACTGCAAGGCAAAGATTGACCCTTGGTCCAATCTATATTATGATGCAACGTATCCTTCAGATTACAGGAAACAGTTGTTCTCAAGGCTTTTGGATATCCATGCTTTTTGGAAAGCACAGCTGACGGCCAATTTTGCAGAGTTCTATCTTGCTATTTGGGTGTTTGAGCATGATTTTATAGACTCCCAGGTCGTTGCGGCAGTTGGGGAAGGGGCTTTCGATTATGAGGGAATGTGGCCTGAAGCCCAGCCGCAGGTTGTCTTTCCAACCATGCTTTTTAGTAATGAATTGGAGCGGATCAAGCTTTTCAACTGGTTTGCTTCAGATGACATGAGTTTTATCCGCGAAAGCGATTTCTTGGATGCAAAAATTGATGACTTTTTCAGTCCAGAGGATTATTACGGAAATCAACGGTATTACCGAAAGCTTGTAAAGTCAAATACGCCCATTAGGTTGGTTGGAGAAGAAACGGATCAAGAAAGGATGTTTGTTTTAAGGCTTGGTAATGTTTGGATTGGTCAAGAAGTAAAGGCAGTTACACCAAGCATTTAATTTGCCTCACAACAGATTGTCCTCATGTCTTTTGTGTAGTGAGGAAGAAAATATTAAAGAAAATTAGCGGCAGAAACTTGCGTTGAATCTCCAAACCCACTACTTTTGCTATCCAATTACACGGTGGCCGTAGTTCAGCTGGTTAGAGCACCAGATTGTGATTCTGGAAGTCGTGGGTTCGAACCCCATCGGCCACCCCAAAAAGCTCCTGATTCGTCAGGGGCTTTTTTTGTTTTCGGGCGAAAGCGTATCAGGTAGCAAATATCACGTATCAGGACTATTATCTTGAGAGGTGGATGCTTGCAAAGGATGAGTGCTTTTTTTGCCGATTTTGAGCTTTATCAGATTTAAAACAATCTTGCTACGCGATACGTGCTACTTGATACGTCTCGCGCATAACTGAAAAAACACATGAGTCTATTAGTAATCGGGTCGGTGGCGTTTGATGCGCTGGAAACTCCGTTCGGGAAACGGGAAAAGATCATCGGCGGAGCCGGAACCTTCATTTCTTTATCCGCGGCCAACTTTGTGCAGCCCGTGAACCTGGTTTCTGTGGTAGGCGGCGATTTCCTGAAGTCAGACATTGCCATGCTGCAGAGTAAAGGCATCAACGTAGATGGTTTGCAGATCAAAGAGAACGAGAAATCGTTCTTCTGGTCGGGCCGCTATTTTAATGACATGAACAGCCGTGAGACGCTGGTGACGGAGTTGAATGTGCTGGGCGACTTTGACCCGGTAATCCCTGAGAGCTACCAGAATTGTAAATACCTGATGCTGGGTAATCTGGCCCCGCAGGTGCAACGCCAGGTAATTGAGCGCCTGACCAACCGTCCCAAACTGATTGTAATGGACACCATGAACTTCTGGATGGATATTGCCTTGGAGGAACTGGTGCAAACCATTGGCATGGTAGACGTGCTCAGCATCAATGACGAGGAAGCCCGCCAACTGAGCGGCGAGTACTCTTTGGTGAAAGCCGCCAAAAAGATCATGGGCATGGGACCTAAATACCTTATCATCAAAAAAGGCGAGCACGGTGCGCTGTTGTTCCACAGGGAAGAGGTGTTCTTCGCGCCGGCATTGCCGCTGGAAGAAGTGTTTGACCCCACCGGTGCCGGTGATACGTTTGCCGGTGGTTTCATTGGCTACCTGGCTTCTACAGATGATATCAGCTTTGAGAACATGAAACGTGCGGTAATCCACGGTTCGGCCATGGCGTCTTTCTGCGTAGAGCAGTTCGGGACGGAGCGATTGGTAGATCTGCAGCCAGATGAGGTGGTGCAGCGTGTATTGGAATTTGTGAAGCTGGTGAACTTCCAGCCGCAAGCCTAAGCGTTTAGTGGCCATTTTTGAAAATTCAGCCTTAAAACACATCTAGAGTAAAAAGCCCGGGGCTACTGAAATTTTCAGTAGCCCCGGGCTTTTTTGATGTATTCAGGAAAAGAGGTGCTAAACTCAACCCTTTCAGACTTTAAACCCCAGCCATCTTCTGGCGGATTTAAGGTCTGTGAAGTATTGGATGTCAATGTCGCCGCGCTGGCACATGCTTTTGTTCGTGGATTCTACGCTTACCTTCCCGAAGTAATCTTGCGGAATAAGGAAGGCCATGTGGGTAACACCGGCTTTGACGGCTCTGGGAAACCACTCTTCATTGATCCACTGCTGGTTTTCCTGCTGAATGATCTTTATGCGACTGGTGTCTACCAGAATCTTGGAATAGCCGGTTTCCTGTACCAGGGCAAGGCTGTCCTCGGCAATCTGCTTAAATTCAGGAGACTTTAGAAAACCCTCAAAGATGGCCAATACAGCCTTTAAATTTATGTCTACTTGGTTCGTCCTCATGCTTCATCAAGGCCGCCATTCCCCTTCCCTCAGGTAAATGCCGCCTGCTCCGTTTTCCTAACGTGTTTTAGGGGAGATTTAGTGAAAGGAAGGTGAAAACTGTTTAAAAATCAGAAAATCTGACAAGATTTTTCTAAGTTGGTTTTTATTGAAAGAGCAATGCAGAAGAAAAATGATACAGCGCTGGCCATTTTCATAGGAGCCGTGGTGTTCCTGGCCCTGGAGGTGGCTGTCTATTACAGCTTGATGACTTGGCTTATTCCCACAGCACCCGAAGTAGAGGAGCAAGGCGGTTCTATTGTGCGCAATTGGAACAAAGTCATGTACTTTATTCTGGTTTATATGGCTGTATTGGTGGGTGCGTTGCTGCTGGCCAGTTCTCAGGTGCCGCGCAATTACCGCAAGCACGTGCTTTTCTGGTTTTACCTTTCGTTGCCCACGCTGCTAGTGATCTTGGTGCTGGCTTTTAGTGGATAATCGGTATACTTTTCACCAAGGTGCTCGTATAGAAGGTATCAACTTAACCCAAAAGGAGGATTTTATGAGCAGCAATAAGAAGAATCACAGCGGAGAAAAGGATAATACCAAAGGCGGTTTCATTGATAACACAGATAAAAACCACCTGACCCCGGATGACCAAACGCCCCAAACCCCTGAGAGTAGTTACCACAGCTCCAAGAGCGGCGGCACCACCATTCAGGACGAGCGGGCAGTGTCCAGAACCGGTAACAACAACCGTGAAGGCGTGAACAACTCCTACGGCGATGGCGGCGACAGACCTCGCAGTAACCCAAGCGACAACCAAGTAGATCGCGGTAAATAAGAGTTCTCTTTATTGATTGATAAAAAAGCGGAGGCTGCCCATCTAATGGGCAGCCTCCGCTTTTTTATGCTTCAGGTCAAACGAGAAGCGAGATTCCTAAACTCAGAACTCAAGACTCAGAACTCAGGACTAATTCACAACGTGCCGGTAAATCATTTCAGAGACGTTGGCCATGGCCGCAATGCCGGCTTTTTCATCTTCCAGCCCTTTGGAGAGTAAGACCAAGACATATTTCCGGCCATCGGGCAGAAACACAATGCCAGAGTCATGGCGTACGCCGGTGATCCAGCCGGTTTTGTGGGCTACTTTCACGTTTGGGGGCAGTTTGGCAGGAATAAGGTCATTGTGTTTCTGGTCCAGCAAGACCTTGATCATTTCCTGAGAAGCCGTTTCGCTCACAGTTTCTCCTTTTGCCATCTTCTGGAACAGCAGCAGGAGGTCATAAGCCGTGGTGGTATTGTTCATGCCTTTCTGGTACGCTTTGGTGTCTTCCACCCCGCGCAGCACCTGAATGTCATTCGCCCCGAAGCTCCGCATGGTTTGGGTTACGTTCTTCGCGTCCAGCTTTTCAATCACAATGTTGGTGGCTAGGTTGCTACTCTGGATAATCATCTTGTAGAACAACTCAGCTATGGGCCGCTTTTGCCCTAGTTGGGAGTATAGTTCCTGTTCACTGTCGTCCTCGGGACTAATGCTGAACGGGCTGCCGTCCACAATACTTTTGAACTCGTTCTTCACCAGAATAGAATCCGTTAAGGCAAATTTCCCCTCAGAGGCTTGTTTGTAGGCTTCTATGAGCACCGGCGTTTTCATGGTGCTGGCTGCGTGGAAACTTTCGTGTTCGTTCAGCAACAGTTCTTCGCCGGTATCCAAATTCTTAAACGCCACCGCGAACGTGCCTTTCTGCTTGCCTAGTTCGGCCAGTACCTGTTCTCTCAATGCAAGCATTTCCTTGTTCTGTTTAGTAACGGTGCAACCCAGCAGCAGAAACACCAATGTCAGGCTAGCGATGGAAGTACGCATGGTTTTTTCTGATTTACGCCCAAGGTAATGAAGCCCGCCCACTTAGCGCTCATTTTCTGAAAAACAGCCTGGAAAAGACTAAAGAATAGCAGCTCCAAAGTCCTGCTTAAGCCAGCGTTTGAAATTAGCCTGTTGTTCGGCCGTGGCCGATGGATTCTTTTGCACACAATACTGCGGAAGATAGAGGATGCCGTCGGCTTTCAGGTTCACCATTTTAAGGGTCTTTTGCCGAAACAAGGTCACTTCTATCTCTGTCTGGCCTTTGAGTAAATGCGGCAGATTGCCGTTCTCCAGTTTTCGGCCGTTGACGGCAATCAGTTCATCGTCTACGGACAGCACTGCGGAAGCCGGTGAGCCGGGAACCACATAACTGATGACCGTAGAGGTTGACGGCGCGGGATTCAGCCGAAAACCGAATACACTTTCATACGGCAGCACGGCCGGTGCTTTCTCCAGCGTACAACCTACGTAGTCTAGCGCCGGTGCCAACCACTTCTCAAAAGCAACCGTCCCAAAAACCATCTCCCGGAAATACTTCTCCAGTGAGACACCTGCCACCTCCTCGGCCAGCCGCTGGTAGTCTTCCTCTGCGTACCCAATGCCTGGCTTCCCGAACTCTTCCCACATGCGGCGCATGACCTCATCCAAGGAATGAGTGTTTTGGGTGGCTTTTCTGATTTCCAGGTCTAAAACCAAGGCCGCGATACAGCCCTTGTGGTAAATGCTCACTTTGCGGTCTGGGATGCCAGGTTTGTAACCGTCCAGCCAGGTGTCAAAAGAAGAATCGGCTACGGAAAGATTTGCCTCGCCCTGGTCTACAGTGTGGCGTTTGAGGACGGTGTTCAGTTCCTGGAAGTACTGGTCAGCAGTAAACACACCGCTGCGGGCCAGCAGGTAATCGCCGTAGTAAGTGGTCACGCCCTCGGCCACGTAGCCAGTTCTGAAGTAGTTCTCCCGGGTGAAATCATACGGCAGCATCTCCTTCGGCCGTATCTGCTTGATGTTCCACGTGTGAAACAGTTCGTGACAACTCACGCCCAGCAACTCCTTATATAGAGTAGGTGCCATCAAAGCCTCCGAAGGCCCCAACGTGATTACCGTTGAATTCAGGTGCTCTACCCCGTGGTAATGCTGATACGGCAGAATGATGTTCAGGAAATGGTAATCCTTCACCGGGAAGGTCTGGAACAAAGCCAACTGCTCTTGGGTAAACGCCCTGAAATGCAACAGAATCTGCTTCCAGTCCGGTGCGCAGTCACCTTGAAACCACACGTGGAACGGAATGCCCTGCTCTTCATACACCTCATGCTGTAGTGTGGCACTAGCGATAAACGGCGAATCTACCAAATGGTCAAAGTTCTGGGCTTCCAACGTGTGCCGCTTCGGTTCTGGGAGCCCACAGGCAATTTGCCATTCTTCTGGTATGCTCAATGACAGCGTGCAGACTTCTTGTTCCTGTCCCTCGGCGGTAAGCAGGCAATTCACGGGGTTTACGTACAGAAAATCTTCGGCCAACCAAGAGCCTCCCGCATCCATTTGGCGGGCATAAAAGTTATAGCGCACTTCCAAGGTTTGGTTTCCCTGGGTTTCTACGCGCCAACGGTCTTTGGTTTCTTTTCGGAAGGGTAGGGGAGAGCCGTCTGGGGCCACTACTTCAAAGCCCTGCAACTTCTGCGCGAAATTCTGCAACTCGTACCGTCCCGGCCGCCAGGCAGGCAATTGCAGGTACAATTCTGGTGTGGAAATGTTTTCGATAGAAGTCCGGACTTGCAGAAAGCCCGTAAGCGGATTCTCAAAGGAAAGGTGGTAGTGCGGCACAGTGTGTCTGTTTAGGCGTTTTTCTCTTATAACGAAGGTAACACGTTTTAAGGCTCATTTTATGGCACCATTAAAAAGAAGTACGGACAGGTCGCGACCTGTCCTCCCGCATTCCTGATCTTGGCATTCCCCGGTGCATTCCTGATCTTGGCATTTCCCTACGCTTTCCTTGGTAGTAAAGGCTGCTGCTGAGAGCCACCGTTTAGGACAGGGCGCGACCTGTCCGTACTTTTCGGGAATGAAGCTCCTTTTCCCAACTTCGTTTACCTAAATCAGCCTTAAAACGCTTATTTTTGGGCCATCTAGTGCAGCAGGGCTTTCAGCCGAACGGGGTAACGTGCAAATAATCAAATTAAAATGTGGAGTGAGGTTTGATTTATCAGAATTCATTTCCTAATTTTGCAGCCCTTAATATAATGTTTAGTGTAAGATGAAAAGAACATTCCAACCTTCGCAACGCAAAAGAAGAAATAAGCATGGTTTTCGCTCAAGAATGGAAACTGCCAATGGTAGAAGAGTATTAGCTAGCAGAAGAGCTAAAGGCCGTCATAAACTGACCGTTTCTGACGAAAGAAGACATAAAGCCTAATTTTTCTGAGTAGCTCGCTGCAAGGCGCCTCGCGAATGGGTTCCTTCACTGAACATTCTGCAGAAGAGCATTCGATTTCTTATAGATTTCCGAAAGAAGAACGTTTACGGAGCAAAAAGCTGATTGAACAGCTTTTCCGTGAAGGTTCTTCTTTTAATTCCTATCCGCTCCGTTTCGTGGCCATGCACGTTCCCGGCCCTTCTGAACTCCCCGTTCAGGTAATGGTCTCCGTCTCTAAGCGGAACTTCAAAAAAGCCGTGGACCGCAACCGTATCAAACGGCAAATGCGCGAAGCGTACCGGTTGCACAAACACGCGTTCTTCAGGCCAAATCCAGACGGCGGCACGTGGTACATTGGTATTCTTTACATTGGGAAAGAAAAAAGTCCTTTCAATTATATCAGCAAAAAACTAAATTCAGGGCTAGAGCGTTTGCTAACTAAATAGTCTTCCCTTTTTCCCGTTTTCACCGCTGCTGATATGTTGAAGAAAACTTTTGCCGGCCTATTGGTGGCGGGCACCGCGTGGGGCCTTTTCTCGTTCACCAACGACGGCTCTGAGCGCTATTTCGATATCGCCAAAAACCTTGACATTTTCGCCACGCTCTTCAAAGAGGTAAATACCTATTACGTAGATGATGTGGCTCCCTCCAAACTGGTGCGCACCGGCATTGACGCCATGCTTAAGTCACTGGACCCTTACACCAACTATATTCCCGAAGACGACATTGAAGACTTCCGTACCATGACCACGGGTCAGTACGGCGGTATAGGTGCTTTAGTGGGAAAACGCGAAGGCCGCACCATTGTCTCGTTGCCGCATGAGGGTTCTCCGGCCCAGAAGGCAGGCTTAATCATTGGCGATGAAATCCTGAAGATTGACGGGGTAGACCTTTCCAAAAAATCTGACAACGATATCAGCAAACTGCTCAAAGGGCAGGCCGGCACCATCGTGAAACTGGAAATCAAGCGTTTCGGTACGGAGAAGCCCATAGTGGTGGATGTCACCCGGGCCAACATCCAAATCAACAATGTTCCTTATTATGGCATGGTCACGCCTGAGATTGGCTATCTGCAACTCTCTGGGTTTACCGTTGACGCAGGCCGCGAGGTGCGCAATGCCGTGACCAAGTTGAAGGAGCAGGGAGCCAAGAAAGTGATTCTGGACTTGCGCGATAATCCCGGTGGTTTGTTGAACGAGTCGGTGAACATCTCTAACCTGTTCCTAGCCCGTGGAAAAGACATTGTGAGCACCAAGAGCAAGGTGTCTGATTGGAATAAAATGTACAAGGCCCTAGATGAGCCGCTGGATGTGCAGATGCCGTTGGTAGTCCTGACTAGCAATAACAGCGCCTCGGCCGCCGAGATTGTAGCCGGTGCTTTGCAAGACTATGACCGGGCCGTGCTGGTGGGTGAAAGAACCTTCGGAAAAGGATTGGTACAGATGACGCGTCCGCTCTCCTATAACTCTCAGTTGAAAGTAACCACCGCTAAATATTATATCCCCAGCGGCCGGTGCATCCAAGCCATTGACTACGCCCACCGAGATGCAGACGGTACGTTGCACAAAACCCCAGATTCTTTGCGGGTAGCGTTCAAGACGGCTAATGGTCGCGTGGTATATGACGGTGGTGGCATCAGCCCAGACGTGGAAGTGAAAGACCAACCTGTGCCAGATATCATCCGCAAACTGATGACAAAGAACTACATCTTTGATTACGCCACCCGGTTCAGAGCGGCTAACCCAACCATTGCTTCGGCCAAAGACTTCCGGTTGTCAGATGCCGAGTATCAGAAGTTCATCACCTTTCTCAACGGAAAAGACATCTCCTATTCAACCGATGTGGAGAAAGCCTTAGACAACATGATCAAGAAAGCGAAGGAAGACAAGCACTATGAGGAAGTGAAAGGCGATATTGAGCAGATCAGAAAGAAAGTGGCCGCCAACAAAGGAAATGACCTGCTCAGATTCAAAGCCGAGATCACTGAGTTGTTGGAGCAGGAGATTGTTTCCCGTTATTATCTGCAAAAAGGCCTGGTGGAAGCCACTTTCAATGACGATAAAAACATTGTAGCAGCGGTAGAGGTCTTGAACAACCCGTCGCGCTACCAGAGTTTGCTTACCACCAGCACCAAGAAATAGAGTTTACTCTCTTTTGTATATAGTATAATAAGGGCAACCAGAACATGGTTGCCCTTCTATTTTAGAATAGCGTAGCTTTGCAACCCAGTTACTGCTTAGCTTTTTGCCCATGGCGTATATTTTATCTTTAGAAACTTCCTCCTCGGTCTGTTCTGTGGCTTTACACCAAGACCAGGCTTTGCTCTCTTATGCAGAGCTTCAGATGGAAAAGTCGCATTCCTCCCACATCACGGTGATGGTGCAACAGGTGCTGGAATATGCCGGCGTGAGGTTGGAACAGGTAGATGCCGTAGCCGTTTCTGGTGGACCAGGATCCTATACCGGCCTGCGCATCGGCTCAGGAACAGCTAAAGGCTTGTGTTTCTCACTAGATAAGCCATTGCTTTCGGTAAGCACGCTTGCCTCCATGGCGCAACAAGTCATCTCGGTTACCCCCGCTCCGGAGCGGTATTTGTTCTGCCCCATGTTAGATGCCCGCCGCTCAGAAGTATACACCTGTCTCCTGACGCATGATCTGGAGGAACAAAGGCCCGTAGAGCCGATGATTCTGGAAGCTTCTAGTTTTGCCGCTGAACTGGAAAAACAGCCCATAATCTTCTTCGGAAGCGGCGCAGCCAAGGCCCAGGAACTTCTGGCACCACACCCGAACGCTTTTTACCTGGAGAATGTTAAACCTACAGCCAAGGCTATTGGTGTTTTAGCATGGACAAAGCTACAAGCAGCAGAATTTGAAGATGTGGCTTATTATGAGCCTTTCTATTTAAAAGAAGTATATATCACCAAGCCCTCAGGGAAATAAAGGAAAGATGGAAGAGTTTGTAAACCGAGTAGCCAACAGTGGCCTCATCACTTTAAACCTGGAAGAATACCTGCACCCCGGTGAGCGCGTCATCTATGATATAAAGGACAACCTGTTCATGGAACTGATGCTGCGCGAAAAGGATTTCCGTGCCTTTGTCAAGGACAATGACTGGTCGCAGTACGCAGGCAAGAACGTAGCCATCATCTGCTCTACAGATGCCATTGTCCCTACCTGGGCCTATATGTTGCTGGCAAGTAAACTGCAGCCCTTCGTGAACCGCTACGTATTCGGTGATCTTGATGCGTTAGAGCAGGCCTTGTTACAAGATGCTATCGCCAAAATAAATGCCGAAGAGTACAAAGATGCCAAAGTAGTAATCAAAGGCTGCGGACAGATTCCGGTTCCTACCTATGCCTATGTAGAGATCATGCAGAAGTTGTTACCGGTAGTAAGCAGCATTATGTATGGTGAGCCCTGCTCCACCGTTCCTATCTATAAAAAGCCGAAAGACAAAGTAGCCACAGTCTAACCCTATGGCTTTAGCTTAACCGGCTGTATTCTTAAATTACAGCCAAGATGCGATTGCGAAAGATGAACTGTTTTTAGAAAAGCAGGCCCAAAGCAGAATAGGTGTACTGATGAAGATAAAAGAGACAAGGTGGCATCATCTTGTCTCTTTTAGTAAGATCTACTCGATCTAAGGGTGTTTTCAGCTTTGATTCCTAAAAATGGCGTTAAAACGAAGTAAAACTTCAATCAGCAGGGAACTCTCGGGCACCTGATCTTGGTTACGTCTGAGGCTCCGGCCGGGAGTCCTATCCAAGTTTCTCTACTGAGGAAAATATTTCCTGCTTGGAACTTCCTGCGTCTCG
>NZ_JBUDXA010000034.1:0-42913 GCF_054956755.1 Rufibacter sp. JT3400010
TTCCTGAGTTTCCTCAGTGGCAGAACCTTCTGTGTAAGGCACAAACTGGTTTACAATGGTGTACCACTGGGCCAGTTTCTTCATGTCTGAGGCATACACCCGCTCCTGATCATAGTCAGGCAGCACAGATTCCAGGAAGGAAGCCAGTTCTGTAGTGCTGGATTTGGTGGTGACCGGTATGTCAGCGCCGTACTGCTTTCTGATTCGGTCAAAGATCTCTGCCAAGGGAACTGTATGTTCCTCGTCATTGGTGTACATAGAGATTTCCTGCAAAATAGAAACCTTGTTCCGGGCCTGCGCAACACTGCGTACTGGTTTTTCGGAAAGGCTTTCTACAATAATTCCATTGCGGGTGGGCGCTACAATTCTGTAGAGGCCTGGCATACCAGAAATAGAAGCGATCTCTTTCAGGTCAAATGGCATAGAGCTAAGTTAGGTTATGATGAATGATTAAAGTTTGAAGTTGACGGGTACGCTGTATTGTTGGCTATACCCCGGGGCTTTGAATTTGAGCAGTTGCACCACGCGCAGGGCTTCCTGGCCGGTACCGCCGCCTACCTCTTTGAGAATTCTGGCGCTGCTGATAGCGCCGTCTTCCTTAAGGGTAAACCCGATGATGCAGGTGCCCATGACCCGGTTGCGTTTGGCCAGGGCCGGATATTGGATACTGCGTTGCAAATGGGCAACCAGTGAATCCTGTCCGCCGGGGTAGTGCTCAGCTACCGGTAATTTCCCGGTTTGGGCGGCTGGCTTGCTGGTCTGCGCCACGGCACCCGCCGCGAAGAACGCGAAAAGAGCGGCAATAAAAAGGTGTTTTACTTTCATTTGTACTAAGTTAAAAACTTTAAAAGACGCGTTAGCCCTTACGATCTTCCAGATACCGTTGGTTTACGTCACTTATGAATTGAAGGATCTCCTCGCGGCCTTCTTTAGAGGAAGAAGAACTCTTCATATACATAGGCAACTCTTCCCAAGTTTCGCGCAGCACCTTCATAAAGGCCGCAATGTTCATATCAGTTTTCGTGCCAGACTGCTTGTCTGTTTTGGTGAAGATAAGCACGAACGGAACCCCCATGGTTCCCAGCAGTTCCATGAATTCCAGGTCTGGTTTCTGCGGGGGCAGGCGGGAATCAATCAGCACGAAAACGCAGGCCAGGTTGGGCCGGTTCTTCATGTAATAGATAATCATCTTGCGCCAATCTTCCCGCGAGGTCTTGCTGACCTTCGCCCAGCCGTACCCCGGTAAATCTACCAGATACCAAGTGTCATTGATCAGGAAATGGTTAATCAGCTGGGTCTTACCCGGAAAGGAAGAAGTCTTCGCCAGTTTCAGCCGGTTGGTCAGCATGTTGATGAGCGAAGACTTGCCAACGTTAGAACGACCAATAAACGCATATTCCGGCAAGTCCGTCTGCGGGCACAGGTCCGCGCGGGTATTGCTGGTCACAAACTTTGCATCTTTAATGATCATGTTACTTCCTCCGTTTGGTATTGCCCACAAAGGTACCAAATAAACCGCTAACCCTTTCAATAACTAGCGGCAGGCCCTACTTAGGGCGTAATCTGGCGTAAATAGTAACCATTTAACCTAAATCACAGTATCGTAGGGCGTAGAAGGGTTGTAGATGTGATTATCAGTTACGATAGTTTTTCTATATTGCAGCACTTTATCAATAATTGAATTGAAACATTCTAAAAATAGAAATTAACTATCTTAAGAATTTTAGATATTATTGTGATGCTCTTAGAAGCCCCTAATTAGCGGAAAAGAAGCATTCTACACCCCGGGCCCACAGGTTCATTCATTTGTTTTGCGCCACTTAAATAGCTACTATCCCTAAACTTTTACCTTTACACTATGAATCACTTAGACAAGCGGTTGTTTAGAACTTCATTATTTTTTCTGACACTGTTTCTCATGGCTTCCACGGTCATGGCTCAGAGTACCCGTAAGCTTATCCGGAGCGGAGATAAAATGTTCAATCAGGCCAACTTCCGGGCGGCATTACCTTTCTATGAGCAGGCGCTGGAGCGTGATCCTAACAATGCAAAGGCGTTGTACCGGGCGGGTATCAGCTTAATTGCCTTTGACAAGGAGAAAGCCAGCGAGTATGTCTACAAAGCGTACAGAATGAAGCCCAACGTAGGAGATGATATTTTCTACTGGTTAGGCCGCGTTGACTTAGTAAACTACGAGTTTGACAACGCCATCAAAAATGCGCAAGCGTACCAGGCTTCTCTGGGCAAACGCGACACAGACGGAAAAGAGCAGGCGGCCCTGTTAATCCAGCACGCCCGTAACGCCAAAAAAGAGGTAGCTAACCCTAAGGATTTCTTCGTGAAAAACCTGGGGCCAACCATTAACACACCTTATTCTGAGCACAGCCCCGTTATTTCTTCTGACAACAACTACCTGTTGTTTACTTCCCGTAGCGCTGCCGTTACCGGCGGTAAAGAAGCCGAAGACGGTGAGTACTTTGAAGATATCTTTGAGAGCCGTCGTTTAGGGGTAGATTCATGGGAAACGCCTAAGTCTTTGAGCGGTCGTTTGAACGGTACTGGCCACGATGCCTCTATTCAGTTATTTGACAACGATAAAAAATTGTTGATGTACCGGCAAGACGAAGGTGGTGATATCTTTATGACCAGCCGCGACGGTGGTGACTGGGGCCAGCCGCAGAAACTGAACAAGAACATCAACTCCAAAGGCTTTGAAAGTGATGCTTTCATTACCAGAGATGGTTCTACCTTGTATTTCTCAACTACCCAGTTCTCACAGAACGGTGACCTGGATATTTACTATTCACAGCGTCAGCCAAACGGGGAGTGGGGTGCGCCAAAGAACTTCGGGAACGGAGTGAATACTCCTTTTGATGAAGACAGCCCTTACTTCACGCCAGATGGTTTAACCATGTACTTCAGCTCACGCGGTCATAACACTATGGGTGGCTACGATATCTTCACCATGAAATTTGACACCGTGGCGCGTCGCTGGAGCAGACCAGAGAACATGGGTTACCCGGTAAACACGCCAGATGATGACACGTACTACCGCTTAAGCCCAGACGGCACGTACGCTTACCTTTCTTCCTACCGCATGGGTGGTTACGGTGAGAAAGACATCTACACCATCAACTACATCCGGAACGCTACCGTGCGTGGCCACGTGTACAGCCTGCGTGACTCAACCATCATCCCGGGTGTTGAACTGGTATTCACCGGTACTACTGCCAGCAACGCTCCTTTGGAATACCGCGACGTAACCAAGCCAGATTCTGGAAACTACCAGGTATCTGTACTTTCTGCCCGCCCTTACCAAGTGACGTTGACTAGAGATGGCCAGACCTTAGCTACTGAGCGCTACGAAGTGCCTTTGTCTTTAAGTGACACTACCGTGTTTGAGAAGGATTTCTACATTGAGTTTGCAGACACCAGCGGCGTAGGAACCGGTGCTTATGCCTTCAAACGCATCTACTATGACACAGACAAATACAACCTGCGTCCTGAGTCTATCTCTGAGCTGGATAACATTGTACGCGTGATGAAAGCCAACCCAGCCCTGCGTATCTCTATTGACGGCCACACAGACTCCCGTGCGTCAGATGAGTACAACGTGACTTTGGGTGAGAACCGTGCTTTGGCTGCCTACAACTACCTGATCAAACAAGGTATCCCAAGCAACCGCATGATCACAGTTTCTTATGGTGAGCGTCGTCCGGCTGCGCCGAATAACTCTCCTGAGAACATGCAGTTGAACCGCCGTACAGAGTTCAACGTGATCAGAAACCAGGAACAGCAATAAGCACCTTCGTTTCTGCGTTCTTTTTCAGAAAACAGCGAGTAATCAAAGCCCCGGTCCTATGGCCGGGGCTTTGTTATTATAGAAGGGAAGAAGACAACATAATGCAGAAAATCTAGTTATTGCATAGTAGCTTTGCCCTCTCAAACTAAAAGTAGTACATGTCAGTAGTTCCGTACAAAGACCAGGAAGATGGAAAGAAAAAGCAGGTGGCCCAGATGTTTAACAGCATTGCCAAACGCTATGACTTTCTTAACCATTTCCTAAGCGCAGGGGTAGACATTTACTGGCGCAAGAAGGCGGTGAAACTGTTGGCACCGGTAAAGCCCCAGAAAGTGTTGGACATTGCCACCGGTACCGGTGATTTTGCCCTGGAGACCCTGCAACTGAACCCCAAACAGATCATAGGAATTGACATCTCAGAAGGCATGTTGCAGGTGGGGCGGGAGAAGATAGCCAAGCGTGGTCTGAGTCATCTGGTACAGTTGCAGCTAGGCGATTCTGAGAACATCCAGTTCCCAGACAACCACTTTGATGCGATTACGGTAGCCTTTGGGGTCCGTAATTTTGAGAATCTGGAGAAAGGGCTTTCAGAGATGTTTCGCGTGTTGAAACCGGGCGGCATGGCGGTTATTCTGGAGTTCTCTAAGCCGCAGGCGTTCCCCATGAAACAAGGCTATAATTTTTACTTCCAACATATTTTACCGGTTTTCGGGAAACTGATCTCGAAAGACAATGCCGCCTACACGTACCTGCCCGAGTCTGTGCAGGCGTTCCCAGATGGTACTAACTTCCTGTCTATATTTCAAAGAATCGGCTTTAAAAACACAAAATGGCATTCACTTACCTTCGGCATCAGTTCCATTTACACCGGCACAAAGTAGTCATCCTTTTCCTGATAGCCCTGTTTGGCACCAGCCAGTCGGCTTTAGCCCAAGGCAACCTCAAAGGCGAGAACCTGCCGGGGTATGAGTTCAAACGGCTGCGCTGGGGTTTCTCCCTGGGCGTGAATGGGTCTTGGTACCAACTGGAGCATTCCACTTTTTACGTAGATCAGGTGAGAAGCGGGGGTGGGTTAACGGTGAACGAGAAAACCGGAATCGGCTTTAACGTAAACTTTATCACCTCTTACCGGCTGAATCAGAATCTGGTACTGCGCGCGCAACCGGGCGTGGGTTACCACAGCCGGGCCATTGAATACAAAGGCATGCCGGCCAATGACCAGACTGGGTTTGAGGGCGGAGACAAAATCCAGGAAGTGAATACCTTTGCCGGCGAGCTTCCGCTGTTGGTAAAATACGAGTCTAAGCGACGCAAAAACACCCAGATGTACTTTATTGGGGGTATCAAACCTTCCTTGATAGTGGGTGGCCAGAAAAAGGGCGAGGAGTTCCTGCAAGTGAAAAATATGGATTTTGCCATTGAGTATGGTGTGGGGCTGGACATGTTCTACCCCTTCTTCAAGTTTGCGCCCGAAATACGGTATTCCAGAGGCATCACCAACGTGCATGAGCCGTACCCAACGGTGTACAACAACAGCATTCAGCAACTCAACACCAACACCATCACGCTTTACCTTAACTTTGAATAGGTCTGTTATGACGCAGAAGATTGCCTTGGTAACCGGAGCCACCTCCGGTATTGGCAGAGCAACCGCTATTGCATTAGCCCAGCAGGGCTTCAGAATCATTGCCACTGGCCGCCGTACCGAAAGATTACAGGAACTGGTGCAGCAGTTTGGGCCGGAGAATATTTATCCTTTGGAATTTGATGTGCGCGACAAAGAAGCCGTACATGCTGCTTTGGCAGGACTACCAGCCGAATGGCGATCTGTGGATGTTCTCATAAACAACGCCGGAAACGCCCACGGCCTGGCTTCTTTCCAGAACGGCGACATGGACGACTGGGAAGCCATGCTGGACATCAACGTGAAAGGCCTGCTGTACGTGACCAAAGAAGTGCTGCCTATCATGATTGAGCGCAAAACCGGGCACATCATCAACATTGGTTCCATTGCCGGGAAAGAGGTGTATGCCAACGGAAACGTGTACTGCGCCAGTAAATTCGCGGTAGATGCGCTCTCCAAAGCCATGCGCATTGATCTGGTACACGAAGGCATTAAAGTGTCTGAAGTAAACCCCGGAGCCGTAGAAACCGAGTTCTCAGAAGTACGCTTCAAAGGAGATACAGAGCGGGCTGCCAGCGTGTACAAAGGCTTCGAGCCGCTGAAAGCAGAAGACATTGCTGAACTCATCGCGTTTATGGTCACCCGCCCCAAGCACGTGAATTTAGCCGAAGTCCTGATTCTTCCCACCGCTCAGGCCTCGGCCACTATCATAAACAAGCAGTAATCACCGTCTTTTCAGAAAAGCGAGGCTCACCGGTATTTGTACCGGTGAGCCTTGTTGTTTTAGGGGTGTTTTGTCAAAAGCTGGCTGAAAAGGATACATCTTTCTGCCGCAAGGTTCGTTGCAGGAGAAAAGACTCTGCCTATGGAATTCACCAAGATAAAGGAAACGTGTTTGTACGTACAGGACTTGGCGCGTACCACTGCTTTTTATTCTGAAATGCTGAGCCTGCCCATCATAGGCCAGGTACCCGGGCGGCATGTGTTCTTCAGGGTAGGAGGGTCCGTATTGCTGTGTTTCAATGCGCAGAAAACCCGCGAAAGTAAAGATTTGCCGCCGCATTACGGGGAAGGACAATTGCATCTGGCCTTTGAGTGCGAAGCCGCGCAGTACGAAGGGTGGAAAGCGAAATTGCAGCAAGCTAATATTCCCATTGAGCACGAGCAGACCTGGCCCCACGCCCGTAAATCCTGCTACTTCCGTGACCCAGACCAGCATCTATTGGAGATTGTGATGCCGGGTATCTGGGAGAAGTAAACAGATGCGTTACACCGTAAGTATTATTGATTTCAGGTACACCTTGCTGTATTGCAGGTTTTCCATTTCCTTTTGGCACTACTCCCTCGCTTTGTCATCCTGAAAGGACCTTGTGGGCGAACTGTAGAAACAACTACTCCACCGGAACTGCCGCTTGCGACTAAGATCCTGCCAAGATGATAAAGTAGAATAGCTTTTCGCTCGCTTTTCTGAAAAATAAGCCTGAAATGGAATGAAGTGCCCTCTTGCACCTCGCTCGCCTCTGGCGAGTGTGAGTTACCTGCGGCGTCTCGCCGCTACATTGTATCTTTCAGATGTGTCCAAAGCAGCGGGACGCCGCAAGTAACCCACACTCGCCAGAGGCGAGCGAGTGGAATTTATTTTATCATACCTCCATTCTTCAACTGTAACAAGACCTCACGGTTAATTTCATGCTTTCCTTCAAAGGTAATGAGGTGGGGGTGCAGACCGGCGGCTTTGACGCGCGCGAGTTGCTCCTGTACTTTATCATCGGTGACGAAAGGATCTTGCAGGCCGTACACATACGTCAGGTGGGTTTGCCCCAAGGGTTGGCTACCCGGCGCTATTTCCATGTCTGGCGGGAACATGCCTGCCCAAAGCACTAATTCTGCCACCGGTCCTGGGACTTGCGCCAACCACCGGATAGCTGTCGCGCCTCCCTGGGAGAAACCCAGCACGTGCAATGTTGCCTGCGGAGCTTCCTGTAGCGCTAGTTCGCGCACCAGGTTCAGATACGTGATGTAATCAGCAATCTCATGCAGGCGTTCCTCTTTGGTCATCCAGGTGGCCCCCACACGTCCCGACACTTCCTTCAGGTAAAACCGGGAAAGAGCCTCTGGGGCTATCACCACGGTCTGCTCATCAACTAGCGGCTCAAAGTGCCGGATAAAGTAGCGGGCCAACTGGCCGTAGCCGTGCAGCACCACCCACAGGTGTTTGGTAGCGGTGGAGAGCGTACCTAGTTGATGGAGATGCGCCGTGCGCGGAACAGCAATGGTTCTATGGGTAGCGGCCACCTTTACAGTTGATCTTTGGTAAACATGAAGGGCAGTAAATCCTCTACTGATTTCAGGCGGGTGATCTTTCCGTCTTCGGCTTGCATGAGCAGCCGGATGGGGGCGTTCTGGCGATTCTGGTATTCGGCCATCACCTGACGGCAGGCCCCACAGGGGCAGGCTTTCAGGAAGTAGTTTTCATTCCTGCGCCTAACCGTGACCGCCATCATCTCTATCTTTTTATCTGGATGATTGGAACCCACGCCAAACAGCAAGGTGCGTTCGGCACAAAGCCCCGAGGGGTACGCCGCGTTTTCTTGGTTGGTGCCTTGGTGGGTACTACCGTCTGAAAGAAGCAAAGCGGCCCCTACCAGGTAATTGGAATAGGGAGCATAGGCGTTGTCTGTTGCTTGTTGGGCCAGGTGAAGCACCTGTCTTTCCTGATGGGTTAATTCTTCTATGGAAGACACTACCTCATAGGTAATGTTGAGCTGTACTTGTTCTGTCATAAAGTGCGTTTTCCGCACGGGAACGTACGGGAGCCAAAGTTAATAAGTTGGTGTTAAAAAGCAAGAAGGGTTGCCTGGCCCAAAGAAAATGTTCATTTTAAGGCCCCAATCTGACCCTGTACTATGAAGAAGATCTTGCTCCTGGGCGCTGGCCGTTCCGCTACCGTGCTCATTGACTATCTGTTGGCCAACGCCCCTGTTTATAACTGGCAGCTTTCCATTGGAGATGTCTCAGTAGATCACCTGGCGTCCAAACTTCAGCCATCTGCCCCGGTAAGAACCTTCACGTTTGATGTACAGAACGAAATCCAGCGGGAGGAAGAAATCGGCAGAGCAGATGTGGTCATTTCTATGCTGCCCGCCCTGTTTCACCCGTTGGTGGCGCAGGGATGCCTGGCAAAGGGAAAGCATTTGGTGACTGCTTCGTACGTACCTCCGCAAATCAAAGAGATGCACCAGGAGACCCAGGCCAAAGGGCTAACGTTTCTGATGGAATGCGGTTTAGACCCGGGTATTGATCACCTATCGGCCATGCGGCTCATTCACCAGATACAGGGGCAGGGCGGTAGCATTACCTCGTTTAAATCCTTCACCGGAGGGTTAATGGCCCCGGAGTCTGACAACAACCCTTGGCATTACAAATTCACCTGGAATCCCCGCAACGTGGTTCTGGCCGGGCAGGGCACCGCCAAATACATAGAGAACGGCACCTACAAATACATTCCATATCCTCAACTGTTCCGCCGCACCGAAACCTTTCAAATAGACGGTTTCGGCTCTTTTGACGGCTACGCCAACCGTGATTCGCTCATCTACCGCGAACCCTACGGCTTGCAGAATATCCCCACCATGCTGCGGGGCACCCTCCGCCGCCCGGGATATTGCCAGGCGTGGCAGGTGCTGGTTCAACTGGGCCTGACCGATGATACCTATGCCCTGGAAGACGCGGCGCACATGACGTACCGCGCGTTGGTAGAAAGCTTACTGCCGGCTTCTAGCCCGGGAACAAACCTCAAAGAGAAAGTGGCTACGTACGTTGGGCTTACGCCGGAGGCAGAGGAGTTGCGGCTGGTGGAATGGACGGGTTTGTTTGACGAAGTTCCCATTGGCTTGGAGAATGCTACCCCAGCCCAGGCCTTGGAGAAACTGCTGGTGCAGAAATGGAAACTCAACCCCGGCGATAAAGACATGATTGTGATGTTGCACCAGTTTGAATACGAATTGAAGGGCGCACGCAAGAAGCTCACTTCCTCTTTAGTGGTGCTGGGCGATGACGAGGTCCATACCGCTATGGCTAAAACTGTAGGTTTACCCGTGGGAATTGCCACCAAACTACTACTGGAAGGAAAGCTGCCCGCCAAAGGAGTAGTGGTGCCGCTGCAAGCAGAACTCTATGAGCCCATTCTGGCGGAACTGGAACAGTTTGGCGTACGCTTCACAGAGCAGGAGGGGTAGTCTGTTTTCTGCTTGTTTTGTGAGAAACAGGCCAAAAGCGCTCTTAGAAAATAAGGTAATACTCCTTCAGTAATTCCTGAAAGGCTTGGGTATACGTGTGGTCTTTCTCCCGTACAGCCAATACGCTTTCAGCAGGGATGGTGGCCTGGCGAGAATACGTGTGAATAGCGCGTAACAATTTTCCCGCCGGGGTTGCCTCCAGCCAGAGAATGGAGGTAGTGTTGAAGCCTGCCTGCTGTGCTTCCTGCGCAAAGAGGTTGGCTTCATGCGGCGGTAACAGAATGTGCAACTTGCCTTCAGGAGAAAGAAAGCGCTGGGCAAAGGAAATGATTTCTGAGAAAGATAGGGACCCCGTATGCTTGGCCCGGTTCTTTGCAACGTCTTCAGATTTCAACGAAGCCTGAAAGAACGGCGGATTGCTGATGATGGTATCAAAAGGGGAGGGCTGTGTCTCCGCAAATGCTTGCAGGGACACAGGCCACAACCGGATGCGGTCGGCCCAAGGACTGGCAGCTATGTTCTCCTGGGCTTGCTTTGCGGCATCGGCATCTATCTCCACGGCTTCTATCTGAGCTGCTGGCGACCGCTGCGCCATCATCAAACTTAACAGACCCGTTCCCGCCCCAATGTCCAAAATGCGTTTTGCGCCAGAAACATCCGCAGCAGCTCCTAGCACGCAGGAATCAGTGCAGACTTTCATCGCGCACTGGTCTTGCCTGATCAAGAATTGTTTAAACCGGAAATAGTCGTTGGCCACGGAGATAATGTGCTAATGGTTTAATGTGCTGATGTGCTAATTAGGCCAATGAGCTAATGTGTGAGGTCCTAATGAATTTAGAAGTGCTTCTTATAGGTTTAAGCGAATGCCCCATTCTGAGTAAATTCAAAGAATTGCTTCAATTGACTTCCAAAGAATAGCACATCAGCACATTAAACCATTAGCACATTATCCAGCGGTTGGATTTGCCTCAAAACCTTTGTCGGGGGGGAGGTTGGGTTGGAGGGCGGCGGCTACCGCCAGTTGGTCACAGCGTTCGTTTTCAGCGTGGCCGGCGTGACCGCGTACCCACACGAAGCGCACCTGGTGCTTGCGGTAAATCTTTAGGAAACGTTGCCAGAGATCGGGGTTGGCCTTGCCGGTGAAACCTTTCTTTTCCCAGCCGAACACCCATTTCTTCTCCACGGCATCTACCACGTATTTTGAATCTGAGTAAATGGTGACTGGCATGCCGGGCTTGGTAATGGCTTCCAGCGCGACAATCACCGCCAAAAGCTCCATGCGGTTGTTGGTGGTCTTCCGAAAACCCTCACTTATTTCTTTCACGTGCGGCCCATACCGGAGAATAACGCCATACCCGCCAGGGCCAGGATTGCCCCGCGAGGCGCCATCAGTAAATACTTCTATCAAAATGTAAGTGCTTAGTCTTCCGCAAAAATAACCTATAGCAGTCTTAGCGGCGTTGTGAAAGGCCCAGAATATTTTCAGCAAAAGAGCCTGGAGCCTGGGCCTCAAACTGAATTTCCCGTTTACGGCACTATTGGAGAAAACGAGGAAAAAACGCAAGAAGTCAGATTTTACTTATGGTTCTGCCCCAAGCCAGTGCCTCTCGTCTTCTTTATAAATGAAACATAGAAAAATTATTTTTTTGGATAGTGCAATCTTCAACTCTATTTACTAGATTAGAAAGGAATTGCTAAAATTTATTGAGAAACTAATACCAAGCTTTCATGAAGAAAAATTTACAGAGTGTCAGCAGGCTCTTGGTCTGCGCCGGATTCTTACTGTTCAACGCGAACCTGGCCCAAGGCCAGAACTTAAACAAAAGCAACTTTAAGGCAGACCAGGCCTTACGTTCCTTAACTACTAGTTCAGCTTCAGCCAGAAGTGCTAAAAGGGAAGTTTCTCCTCTGCAGGTGCTTCAGCCAGTGCAAACAATGGATGGCTACGTGGCCATTGATGCTTTCTCTAAAGAAGCTGATGGCAAAGCGTTGCTGGAACAGCTCCGGAAATTGGGCCTGAAAAACGGCTCCTCTTACAAAAGAGTAGTGTCTGGCTTTTTCCCGGTAGACAAAATTGAGAAACTGGAAGGCATCAGTAGCCTAAACCACGCGGCAGCGGCGTACACTCCTCAAAAGGGATTGGTGACCTCAGAAGGTGATGGTGCGCTTAGAGCAGATAGAGCGCGTCAGCAGTTTGGCGTAACGGGTTTGGGGTCCAAGATTGGGGTAATTTCTGATTCCTATGGCGTAATTCCCGGCGGCGCTGCGGCGGGAGTAGCTTCCGGCGACTTGCCTTCTGATGTACAGGTATTGGCCGATGCAGCTACCGGTACAGATGAAGGTCGTGCCATGGCCGAAATTGTGCATGACGTAGCCCCGGGCGCTAAAATCGCCTTTCATACCTCTGCCGGAGGACAGGCCAACTTTGCCAACGGTATTATGAAATTAGCTGATGCCGGCTGTAACATTGTGGTTGATGACGTGATTTACCTGGCTGAACCCATGTTCCAGGACGGCATCATTGCCCAGGCGGTAGATGAAGTAGTGAAGAAGAATGTTTCCTATTTCAGTGCGGCCGCTAACAACGCCAGACAATCTTATCAGGCTCCCTTTCGGAACTCTGGAGTAACAATCCCGGGTTGGGGTGAGGCCCACAATTTTAGCAATGGAGATGTAAGACAATCCATTAGAATTCCGGCTAGGGGCACTATCCAACTTATGTTTCAGTGGTCAGATGACTTCTATTCGGCTAGTGGCGGAGCAGGTGCTAAAACCGATTTAGACCTGTTGGTGTACTACAACAATGTGTTAATTTCGACCTCTGCTCAAGCTAACGAAGGCCGTGACCCTTATGAATACATTGGGTTAACCAACAATGGAGCCACGCCCGTTACGGTAGAGTTGGCAATCGTAAAATATAGCGGCCCAGACCCACAACTCATTAAGTGGGTTGATTTTGGTACAGGTGTTCCGTTGGAACATGTAACCAACGCTTCTACCGTGTATGGCCACGCTAATGCGCAGTCAGCTATTGCCGTGGGTGCTGCTGCCTGGTTCAACACGCCCCAATACAATGCTAACGTGTCAAGACCGGTAATCAATAGTTTCTCTTCCCTGGGCGGAACACCGGTGTTTATTTCTACAAGCGGGCAGGAATCTTCTTATACTTCCCAGCGGATACGCCTGAAACCAGACGTAGTGGGACCAGACGGAGGAAACAATACTTTCTTTGGTTCAGACACACCTGTAGATGCAGATACCTTGCCTAACTTCTTCGGAACGTCTGCGGCGGCCCCGCACGTAGCGGCCGTAGCGGCCTTGATGCAAGAAAAGCAAAGAGGCGAAATGTCGCCGGGTGCCATCTTAGACAAACTGAAGTCTACCGCTATTGACATGGATAATCCTTACCTTCCAGGTTTCTCCACGGGTTTTGACTTTATGACAGGCTATGGTTTCGTACAGGCAGACGCTGCCATTGCCGCCGCCGCTACCAAAGCAAACCAGTCTATTACGTTCATTGATATTCCAGACCGTAAGATCACAGATACGCTGTTGATTAAGTTAGAGGCATATAGTACTTCTAATTTACCAATTGAATTTACCGTGTTGGAAGGCCCGGCAACAGTAAACGGAGATCTTCTAACCATCTACGGCCGTGGAAAAATCAGAGTCAAAGCTGCACAGTGGGGTAACCCTGAGTTCAGACCAGCCATGGAAGTGATTCAGGAATTTGTAGTAGAAGGTGTAGCTCAAACTATTTCCTTTGCTCCGCTTTCAGATGTAACCTACGGCGTAGGACCCATTCCGCTGATGGCTACGTCTACCTCCGGCTTACCAGTGACCTTCAGAGTTGTGAACGGGGTGGCTCATATTGAGAACAACATGCTCTACATTGATGGGGTTGGTAAAGTTACCGTTATGGCCATGCAGGCCGGTAATTCCTTTTATGAAGCTGCATCTACCACGCAGACGTTCAACGTAAGCAAAATCAGCCAAACAATCAGCTTTGCTACTATCTCAGACAAGAATCTAGGCGATTCTCCTTTTATGGTAATGGCAACTGCTACTTCTGGCCTGCCAGTTGAGTTTGCTGTGTTGGGCGGACCAGCCACGGTGTCTGGGAACATGGTTACTTTATTTGGAACTGGTAAAGTGAGAATCAAAGCAACCCAATACGGAAACGGAGAGTTTGCACCTGCCACTGAGGTAATCCAGGAGTTCATGGTGTACCAAGCTGTTGCTACGCTCAGAAAGACAACGGTAGAAGGTTTGTCTTCTACCGGAGGAGCACAGTTGAGTGCTTATCCTAACCCATTCATAGCTAAAACTGCGATTGAGTTCTCTGCGCCAGAAAGTGGTGAGTTGGTGGTGGACATCTTGTCTCCGGCTGGCACCCTGGTGAAAAGCTTACACAAAGGTCAGGTAAGTGCCGGTACGTATCAGTATGAGTTTGACGCCTCAGGCCAAGCCAATGGGGTGTACATCTGCCGTATCAGCTACAACGGTAAAGTAGAGTTCAAACGTTTGGTGTTAGCCAGATAACAGACACTACTATCAGAAAAGGGCCAGAATCCAGCCACACGCTGGGGTTCTGGCCCTTTTTTAATTTGATAGATTCCGTTTTACTTCTGCTTTCTGAAAATCTCGCTTGAAACGGCGCAGTACGTAGGGAAGCTGTAGCTTAAGGCATTGGGCTTTCCTGATGCTTTAGCGGGAGGCAAGCAAATTGGTGTTACGCAAAGCTACTGGTGGTTTCCGGCGAGTCTGGAGACTCGCTTCATCCTATGGCACGAGTCTGAAGACTCGCGCCAGTACTCCAGTACTTTTATAGCCTGTGAGGTCTTGGAGACTTCTCAGGTTTTTGCGTTTAGAGCCTGCTTTCTCTAAAATGAGGCCTAAAACAGAATTAAATACTCACGTGCGTTTTAAACAGCTTGATAGAAATAGCCAGTAGAATGACGCCGAAGACCTTGCGGAGTACCTCTGTGCCGTTCTGCCCCAGTTTTTGCTCCAGCCAGGTGGAGCTTTTCAGGACGATGTACACGAATACTAGATTGAGCAAGATGCCCACCAGTACGTTGGGTAAGGCGTAGGCGGCCCGAAGGGAAAGCAGGGTGGTCATGGTACCGGCTCCCACAATCAGAGGGAAGGCGAGGGGGACAATTGAGCCGGTTTTTACTTCGGGGTTGGATTGGAACAAGTGAATGCCCAGCACCATCTCCATGCCCATCAGGAAAATGATAATAGCGCCCGCCAGGGCGAAAGAAGCAAAATCAATCCCGAAAAGCCGCAGAATACCGTCGCCTAGGAACAGGAACACAATCATGAGAGCCCCGGCTACCAGCGTTGCCTTCTCAGACTGGATAATTCCTTCGCGCTGGCGTAACTGAATGATGATAGGGATAGAGCCTACAATGTCAATGATGGCGAAAAGGATAAGGCTGACAGAAACAATCTCTTTAAGGTTGAAATGAGGCATGGTGGTGAGGGCGCGACTTGGGCATTAGTTTCCGCGAAATTAGTGATAATGACTGGAAATGAAATTGCGCAATACCTCATATTCCGCATCGGCGATAGCCGGGAAGTTGGCAATTCTAAAGGTGTTCTTCGCCCAGGCGCCGTACCCGTTGCCCAGGGCAATGCCTTCCGCGGCGGCTATTCGCTTGGCTTCCTGTACCCAGCGGTCAGTGCCTTTGACGGCAAGAACGGTGAGGGAACGTACCTCGGGGTTTTCTACCAGGAGCTGCATCTCGCTTAATTCCTCAAAGAACGAGTAGAGTTCCTGCGCCCGTTGCACCAGTTGCTGGTCAATGGTTTTGATGAGTGGCCGTTGCTCCATCACTTTCTTGAGCAGGAACA
Organism: Rufibacter sp. JT3400010; assembly: GCF_054956755.1. NCBI lineage: Bacteria > Pseudomonadati > Bacteroidota > Cytophagia > Cytophagales > Hymenobacteraceae > Rufibacter > Rufibacter sp. JT3400010. The sequence goes on from NZ_JBUDXA010000034.1 coordinate 15,524, forward strand.
GGTTGAGCACGTTGGGTGTGTAGGCGGTCTGGTAATTGAGCATTTTTTCGTGCTGAAACACCAGGCTGTTGTAGTGCCGGCGGTCATTGAGGCCCTTGGCCCGCTGAATGGTGCGCGGGGAGCAAACCAGCAAGGCCATGCCCGCCGGTAACCCGAAGCATTTCTGCACCGAGGCAAACCAGATATCGGCGCGTATGTATTTCAGGTTGGCGCCGGCCATGCTGGAGGTGGCGTCAATGGCCAGCAGCGGGTCTTTGAACTGATTCTGAAGTTTCAGGAGCGTGTTCATGCTCACGTGTGTGCCGTTTGACGTTTCGGTCTGGGTTACGCAAATTAGGTCGGTGTCGTCTTCTACCGGAATGTTGGGCACGTCCAGCACGTCATTCAGCCCAAACGCTTGTCCATAGCTGTCTGGCCGCAGCCGCTTGGCGTACTGGTACCATTTCTCCCCGAACGCGCCGTTGTATAGGTGCAAGCTTTTGTGCGGGGTCAGGCTTTGGGCCAGAATCTCCCAGCACTCAGTAGCCGAGGAGGTGAAGAAAATGTAGTAATCCTGCGGAATGTTCAGTTTGCTCCGCAGTTGGCCTAACAGGTCCCGCATCATCTGCACAAAGCGTTCGCCGCGGTGCGGAATACTGAGCATTCCTTCGTCATAGGCCATGGTCAGGTATTCGCGTACTTCAGGATAAACTTTGGACGGACCCGGATAGAAATTAAGCATGGGCGGCAAGGATTGGGGTGGTGGAACGTAGCGTTTGGTAAACTGAGAAGACAGCGGCAAGGCAGCAGAGAAGACCTGATTTAGGCTTGTTTTAAAGAAAACCGGCTTAAATCAGGTACCCTGATGACTTGACCTACACGCAAAAAACGTACGCTGGTTACGCTTTGGTGTAGGTAAATCCTACCTTATTCGGCTTCTGCCGCTCAAAGTACTGCAAAGCAAGCCGATAGCTTTCCAACCCGAACCCGCCTATGGTGCCCACGCACCGCCCGCCAATGTAAGTTACGTGCCGGGTGGCTTCCCGCGCATAGACGTTGGAAATATGAATCTCAATCACGGGCGTCTCTATGGCGGCAATAGCATCTGCCAGCGCCAAACTAGAATGGGTGTAAGCCCCGGCGTTGAAGAGGATGCCTTGGTAATGGAAGCCCACCTCGTGCAGTTTGTCTATGAGCGCGCCTTCTATGTTAGACTGGAAATACTCAATCTCTATGTCCGGGAAAGAAGGAATCAGGTCTTTCTCCAGGTAATCTTCAAAGGAGCGGGAGCCATAGATAGATTTTTCGCGGCGGCCTAACAGGTTAAGGTTGGGGCCATTGAGAATGAGTATTTTCATAGCGGTAGGGGTTTGCAAAGCGCGTAAAAAATGCGCGTAAGATCAGGACCAAATGTACGGAATAACTACCTTTGAGCCGCTATATCTCTCCTTGGCATTTGCAATTCACGCACAGAATTGGCTATATTTCGTTTTTACCTCCCTCCCCCATGAACTGGTCTGCCCTTCTTACCCAATTTCAGGGATACCTCCAACTGGAGAAATCTTTGTCCTCCCACTCCGTTGAAGCCTATCTGCGCGACATCCGTAAACTAGTGCAGTATTTTGAGATCACGCATCAAAAAGTAAGCCCGTTGGAGGTTGAGCCCACTCATTTGCAGGGCTTTCTGGAATGGATCAACACGTTGGGTATGACTTCCCATTCGCAGGCGCGCACCCTCTCGGGGATCAGGGCGTTCTACAAGTTCCTGATCATGGAAGACATGCTGAACGCTGACCCCACCGAGACCATTGAAGCGCCCAAACTACAGCGCAAACTCCCAGATGTGTTGAGTTACGACGAAATTGTGGCCCTGTTTGATGTTATTGACGTGAGCACCCCCGAAGGCACCCGCAACAAAGCCATGCTGGAAACTCTTTATAGTTCTGGCCTGCGGGTGAGTGAATTGATAGAACTGAAAATAAGCAACCTGTATGAGGATTTGGGTTTCCTGCGTATTACGGGAAAAGGAAACAGAGAACGGTTGGTGCCCATTGGCCGCGATGCCCTCAAATACATCAGGCTGTACCTGGATGGCGTACGCCGCCACCAGACCATCAAGAAAGGCCACGAAGATTTTGTGTTCCTGAACCGCCGGGGCACCAGTTTAAGCCGCGTCATGATTTTTACCATTATTAAAGACCTGGCGGCCAAAGCCGGTCTGGAGAAAAGCATCAGTCCGCACACGTTCCGGCATTCCTTCGCCACCCACCTCATTGAAGGTGGCGCCGACCTGCGCGCGGTACAGGAAATGCTAGGCCATGAATCCATCACCACCACTGAAATCTACACCCACCTGGACCGGGACTACCTGAAACAGGTCATGCAGGAATTTCACCCCAGAAGTTGAAAGGAGTTTGCCAAAAGTCTGGTGCTTGTTTTATGATACAATTTTTTTCTCTTTTTCAAGGGAAATAAGGGTGTGTTTAGACAGCTTTTAGTGCAGTTTTATTGAAAATAGGCTAAAAGTAGTCTTTTAAGGGAATTAAGTGCAAATGGGTAGTTTGTTGGTAGACATGTGTTTGCTTGCCTAAGCAATCAGAATAAGACTTCTTGCAAGAATGCTGTAAAATAATAATTCAAGCTTTATCTATTTGAGTTAGAAAGTTTCTAATAAATTGTATTTTTACTGAATAGTATCTTCCCCTTAAATCTAACTATTCTTTATTCTATACTTTTACTAAACCTCTCATGAAGCGTTGGCTGTGTGGTGTACTCTTGTGCATTCTTTTTTCCTTTCAATTAATAGCAGCAAATAAAACGGTAGCTACTGGTCCAGAACCCGGCTGGATTGTGAAAACGCAGTTTAGGGACAAGGCAACCACATCTCGTAATGAAGGCTCTAATGGCTACCTGATCATTCTTAAGGATGACCAGGTGCATGTGGGCGAAGAGACCAGTTTCAGCCACTATACCCGTAAGATCACTACCAAGGCAGGCGTACAATATGGCTCAGAAATTTCGGTGAGCTATGACCCAGATTACCAGAAGTTGGTTTTTCACCGGGTTATGATTTACCGGGACGGCAAACCCCTGAACCGGCTGAACCCCTCAGAGTTCAAAGTGTTGCAAGAGGAAACCGAGCGCGAACGCTTTATCTACAATAACAACCGCACCGCCATCATCACCTTGGCCGATGTGCGGGTAGGAGATGTAATTGATTATTCCTTCTCAGTTACGGGGTTCAATCCCGTACAACCCAAATACGCAGAGTTCTTCCGGTTCAATTCCCCCGAGGCTTTGGACCAACTTCTGGTACGGGTGCTGGTACCAGCCAACCGGCCGTTGCAGCACAAAGTGTACAACACCAAACAGCCCATACAAGTGAAACAGATGGGCAATCTGTTGGAATACACCTGGAAAGCAGACCAGGTACCGGCCCATGCCTATGAAGACAACACGCCTTCTTGGTACGTACCTTATGCCTATGCCTGGCTTTCTGAATTTACTTCCTGGGGACAGGTAAATGAATGGGCCTTGACGCTGTATAATAAACCGGTAGGGAAAAGCGAAAAGCTGAAGGAGAAAATTGAGGCGATTAAAAGGGCAGATGGCTCTGATGAAGTACGTTTGGCGGCCGCCGTAAAGTTTGTGCAAAACGAGGTGAGGTACCTGGGGAACGAAGGTGGTATTTACGGCTACCAACCTAATGACCCCGCCAAAGTATTTGAGCAACGCTACGGAGACTGCAAAGACAAAGCCTGGCTTCTGTGCTACATGCTGGGTCAGATGAATATAAAAGCCTATCCAGTATTGGTGAACACCAACTTGCGCAAGCAGGTGAAAAACGAACTGCCCAGTCCTTATTCATTTGACCATTGCGTAGTAAAGGTAGACTTACTCATGAAAAGCCTCTGGTATGATGCCACCATTTCGCACCAGGAAGGAGCCTATGATAAAATCTACTTCCCCCGGTATGAAACCGGGTTGGTGATAAAACCGTGCACCAAGGGCTTTACAGATATTCCAACTTCTACCAATGCCGCCATCAAATCTGTAGAGGAATACACCTTGGGTGGGCTGAAAGACGAAGTGTTTTTTAATGTTGAAACCAATTATACAGGCTATGAAGCAGATTATGTACGGTCACAGTACGCGTCAACCAGCCATCAGGAAATAGAGAAAGGCTACCTTAACTTCTACGCCAGTGCTTTCCCGGGCATTACCACAGAGCAGGAACTGCTCGTGAATGATCAGGCCACGGCCAACCGGTTTACCACGTATGAAAATTACAAGATTGCTGATTTCTGGCAGGAGGGAACTGGTAAGAATGAGAACTTCTGGACCGCCAGTATTTATCCGCTGACGCTGTACTCCAAATTAGAGCTACCAAGTACCAGAATCAGAACCAGTCCGCTGGCTCTGGAGTACCCCTATGACTACGACCACACCATCAAGGTAAATGTGCCCACCCACTGGAGCGTCAAAGATTCGGAAACAGAGGTGAAAAGTGCGTCGTTCTACTACAAGCAAACCACCACCTTTGATGCCAAAAACAAGGTGATTGTCTTGCATTACACCTTTAAAACCCTCAAAGACCATGTTCCGGTAGCCGAAGTCAAATCGTATTTCACCGCCATTAAGAAGATTAAAGATGAAATGGGATTTGAGCTGACCAACTCGTCGCCGGTCGAAGGTCAGGAAACCGGATACGGGGCCGACTGGCTGTCTTTGGCGTTGATAATCCTCTGCTTGGGGGTAGCCGGCTATGGTGCTTACCGACTTTACCAGTATGACCCGGTTCCCGCGGAGGTCGCCCGCACCAATCCCCGCGAGATAGGCGGCTGGTTGGGCTTAGTGGCTTTCGGACTTTTGGTAACGCCGTTCCGGTTGCTTTATGATATCGCCACGGGCGAATTCATAAACCTGGCTCTGTTGGAGAAATTTTCTAACACAGAATCTGCCTTCTACAACCCGTTGGCCATTTGGGTAATGGTGTTCAGCCTGGTATATAACATTTTATTTTTCGGCTACTCCGTATTGATAGTAGTACTCTTCCTGAAGAAACGAAGCAGTCTGCCAAGGCTAATCACTATTTTTTACGGCGTTGCATTGGCGGGAGTAATTGTAGACACCTTGGCGGTAGAGGCGCTTGGGGCAGATGCTACCGCTGGCTACACCGCTATTATCCGCGCTTTTGTTACCGCAATTATCTGGATCCCTTATTTTAACAAGTCTACCAGAGTGCGTGAAACGTTCTTAGTTCGGTTAAATCCTACTCCAGAAGAACCAGAAAATGAGTTTGACTCTTCCTTCTGGAAGGAAGACGAAGCTCAGGAAAAGCAGACCAAAGAACAGGCGGTGGTTGCAGAAAACCTGTAAGGCGAAGCTGGCCTTATACTAAACTGAAATTCCCCTCTATAAGCTAGTTCAGCGTTTTAAGGCTGATTTTCTAAATCAGAGGTGAAAAAGGAGAACAGGTCTAGAGCCTCCTCCTTTTTTCACCTCTGTTTGCTTTTACTGGCTAAAGATGAAAGAGCTAAATGCTTCCTGTTAACGGCTACGGGCTGTGAACGGCATCTGTGCTAGTGGGACGCTTTTCTGCGAAGCGTTTTCTGAACTAATTTCAGAAAAGCAGGCTGAAATCAACCTCGCTTACAGCAGCCCGAACAATTCCGCCGCCGCCGCAAACGGTGATTTGTGCCCCTGCGTAACTTGCCCCGAGATGGTTTCCCATTGCGCTTTCACTGCCGGATGCTGGTAGAAACGTTCCTCTAGTTGGTGCCGGATGCTGTGCCGAAGCCAATGCAGGTTCTGTTCCTGTCTGCGCTTGTAGAAGTAGCCGTTTTGCTGGGTTAAAGCCACGTATTCCATAACAGAGTCCCAGATAGGAGCCAGGCCGGTTTTCTCATTCGCGGAGCAGACAGACACTTTGGGGCTCCATTGTGAAGCTCCCAGCGGGAAGAGGTGCAAAGCGCCCTGGTACTCGGCTTGGGCGCTGGTGGCAGGATGGAGGTTCGCGCCATCGGCTTTGGTGATGGCAATGGCATCGGCCATTTCCATGATGCCTTTCTTAATGCCCTGTAATTCATCGCCGGCACCGGCCAGCATCAGGAGCAGGAAAAAGTCTACCATTTCGTGCACCGCCGTCTCCGATTGGCCTACGCCCACGGTCTCAACAAAAATCACGTCAAAACCGGCGGCTTCGCATAACAGCATGCTTTCGCGGGTACTGCGGGCCACTCCACCTAAGGTTTTGCCTGCCGGCGAAGGCCTGATGTACGCGTTAGGATTAGCGGCCAAGGTTTCCATGCGGGTTTTATCGCCTAGAATGCTGCCGCCGGTGCGTTGGCTGGTGGGGTCAATGGCCAGCACCGCCAGTTTTTTGCCGTGTTGTTCCAGAAGGTAATTCCCGAAAGCCTCAATAAACGTGCTCTTGCCCACGCCCGGCACCCCCGTAATCCCCACCCTTACTGACTTCCCCGCGTGCGGCAACACCTGTTCCATGACCGCATGGGCCAGAACCTGGTCTGAAGGTAGGGTACTTTCTACAAGGGTGATGGCACGGCTCAAAAGCACCCGGTTCCCGGATAATACTCCGGCAGCGTACTCTTCTGGGGTAAATCGTTTCGGCACTCGTTTTTGGGGCTGTTTTCAGAAAAGTACGCGAAAAATAGGAATTCGTGCTGCCTTCTGCCGGAGAATCATTCCATTTTTCATGGCTTCCCATGGATCAAATTTTCAACTTGGACTCAAAATGACCTGAAGTTTGAAATTTTAGTGAGGCGAGAGCCTCAAAATGGTTTGTACTATTCCTCTATGGCGCGGAAGTTACTTCCGTGACTTTCATTCTAAGTTAATCGTAAGTCACGGAAGTAACTTCCGCGCCATAGAGGAATAGCTTCCTTAAGACCTAGTAACAGTTAATAAAAGCCAAAGCTGTTACTTACTTGGCAAAGCCGCACTAGTAGCGGGAGATAAGTTCTGGAAATAGAAGCCGGGGAAGTTGGGAAGCCCGAGGGCGCTTTTCTGGGTGCCCAGGTTAATACCGGCGTCTTTGTAGTCACAGTCTGGACCCAGAGCGTTGGGGTTGCGGATAACACCAAGCCAATTGCTGTTGTTGCGGGCCACGTAAATGCGACCGTCGGGGCCCAGTTGCAGAGCACCAATCTTGCGACTGACGCTTTTGGCCACTTGTTTGCCGGAGTGGATAATGGCGTCATTCGTACCCGCCGCCAGATCGAACTGGAAGATACGCGCCTCGCCCCCGGCAATGCCGTTTTTGCCGCCGTACAGTTTAGTACCATCTGGCGAGAATTCTACGCCGTACGCTTCGTCAAATTTACCTAGGTCTACCGCCAGCGACAATTTCCCGTTTTCATTGTTGAACCCAAAGACTTCTATCTTGTTCACGGCCGCCCAGGTGGCTACGGCTAGTTTATCGCCGGTAGGCGAGGCTTTCATGTAGCCTATGGTGGCACCGTTGTCACCGGCATGAATGCTGCCTAAATGACTCTCTACTGGTTTAAAGGTGATGCCTTCTGATGTGATAAGATAGGCGTAGAACGCCGAGCTGTTCCAGCGGTGGGTGATGAGCCAATAGTCGCGACCGTTGCGGTGCTTGATGGCGGTCAGTTTCTCCGTGGTAGGGGCGAAAATGAGGTTGTTTTTAGAGATTACTTCGCCTAGGCCGCCGTTCCGGCTTAAATCGATGAGGTGGTACTGCAAGCCGTGGTTCTGGCCCTGGAAATCGGTAGTGAAAAGGTAGTACAGGTGCGCGGCACCAGGTTTGGGCAAAATGACCGCGGATTGGGTAGAAGATTCGTGGCCTTTGAGGGAATCGCCGTTAGCCATAACCTGCTTGTTCCTATTCCAGACCTGCATGCCGTTGGTGTAGAACAAAAGGTTGCCCAGCGCGTCTGAGAGCACGGCGCAGCCTTCTTCACTGAACATGTTGCCGTCTTTGAGGGGCTCAGGCTTAGATGGGTCTGCAAAGGACAAGCCCGCATTATGCCCGAAATACCAGGTGATAGCTTCTTTTTGGGCCGATGCTGTGCTTGCCAGGAGGAGTCCAAGAGGAAGCAGGAGTAAAAGTTTCTTCAGTCTCTTCATCATCTAGAAAACGTGTAAGATGATGGAAGATTTCAAAGACTGGGCCAGATATTTTTATCTGCTTACAGGAGAAGTAATTAAATTGTGAACGGCTATTCTGGGTCTGGCACCGAAAAGCTCAAAGACGGCGGCACCAAGGTGGAGTCCTGACGGGCCATGGAATGGAACTGGGGAGAATAGAACGACAACCCTGGGGAGTTGTTTTCATCAGCCACGTACGTAATACAGCTCAAATAGAGCATCCCGGTTAAGAAAATTGCCACCAACTTTTTCATACATTCACATCCTTTCCATTGGATACTTCGAATGTCCCTCTCTTTATAGAAAATTAAAAGGAAGCAATTCTGTATTTAGTAACTTGTATTTATTTATAAATCTTATAATTATTTTGTTATTGTACTGGTGAAAATAGTTGGTTTGGGTGACTTGGTATAAAACTTTCTTGTGTAAAGTGGGTATAGGTAACATTCAGCAAGTTTTTGATATGGTTATAAGTAGGCAAGTTTTTATACTGATTTTGTTAAAATAAGCTGTATTCACACGCTTTTATTTGTTTATAAAACGCAAAAAAGCGGCCCCGGTAAAGGAGCCGCTTTTTTGCGTTTTATAAGAACTCAGGAAGATTAGCTTCTTGGGTCCAGGGCTTCGGTGATACGGTCAGAGAGATCCAGCAAGTGGTAGTTGCTGAGGGAGTCTGATTGGCCTGCCGCCGATGCTTTGATCAGGTTGTTGATATTGCGCAGTTCGGCTTTAGCTACTGAAACAACATCGCTCTGTCTGGCATCCAGGGTAGGGGCGGTGTTGCCACCTCTGCCACCTTGCTGGGCAGTTTGGGCACCGGTTTGAGCCGGAGCAGGCTTCACTATGTCAATCAACTCTTGCACGTACATCTTCTGCAGGTTACGGCGGTACACATCAATGGCTTGTTTGTTTTTCACCTCCTTGAAGATGGAACCATTCATGTCTTGGAAGAAGTCTGTTACCTTGTAGGCTTTGGCACCGTCCATGGCTTCGGCGGCAATCAGTTTGGTCAACGTGGCGTTGCTTACCAAGCGGTTCAACACGGCCTGCTGGCTACGGGAAACCACCACCATCGGGTTGGTACCTGTGTTGTTGAGCACGTTTGGCGCCAATAACCAGGTGGGCGTGGTGAACAATTGCTTGTCCAGGAAAGTCATGGCCTCTTTTTGCGTGGCGGCTGGCGTGCGCTCATACACAGAACCTTCCTGCTCTACCGTTTTCGGGTTTTCATAAACACCACCTATGTTCTTGGCTACGTGGCCCATGTACCGGTTGAACTGAGTAGTCAACTGACCATACATCGTCTCCAGGTTGTCATAGCCTTCGTTTTCTTCTTTGGTCCACTCAGGGAGTTTGGCCAGAATTCGCTGCAGGTTTTTGATGCCGTACTCACTTGATTTCATGGCATTGTCGCCAAGGTCTTCGTTCTGGGAGTGCGGGTCATCTGGGTTGGTTTCCGTTCCGAACCAGTTGCGGCGGTTCTTCAGTGCCTCCACCGTCATTTTGTTCAGGACAGGAATCTCAGCCTGGGCATTTTTGGCGTTCGGCAACAGCTTATAACCCCACTCAATGGCCCACAGGTCATAATCGCCAATTCTTGGGTATATGCCTTTGGATGTGATATTGTCTTCTGGCTGCGCTACGTAGTTGAAACGGGCGTAGTCCATGATAGACGGCGTGTGACCGTTGGCTTCCACCCATTTTTTGTTACGAAGGTTTTCTACCGGCACCGTGGAGCTAGAGCCGTAGTTATGGCGCAAGCCCAGCGTGTGGCCAACTTCGTGCGAAGACACAAAGCGGATCAGGTCACCCATGAGTTCATCTGAGAACTCCATTTTGCGGGCGCGTGGGTCAATGGCGGCTGTCTGGATGAAGTACCAGTCATGCACCAGTTTCATTACGTTGTGGTACCAGTTGATGTGGCTTTCCATGATCTCGCCGCTGCGTGGGTCAGAGATGCTGGGACCACTGGCGTTGGAAATCTCAGATGGTTTGTACACGATGGCGCTGTGACGGGCATCATCCAGGCTCCAGTTCGGATTCTCTTTGGCAGAAGGGGCTTCTTTCCCTATGATGGCGTTTTTGAAACCGGCTTTCTCAAACGCTTTCTGCCAGTCGTTCACACCCGCAATCAGGTACGGTACCCATTTCTTCGGCGTAGCCGGGTCAATGTAGAACACGATGGGCTCTTTAGGCTCTACCAATTCGCCGCGCTTGTATTTGGCCATGTCTTTCTCCTTAGGCTCCAGTCTCCAGCGTTTTATCATCTGGATTTCCTTTACACCCTGCGGATTGGCATCAAAGTCTGTGTAACCAACCGTGAAGAAACCAACGCGCGGGTCAAAATAACGCGGCTGCATGGGTTTTTTAGGCAGCACCACCATAGACGTGTTCACTTCAATAGTAGAGGAACCGTTTAGGGTAGAAGCACCGCCTGCGCCCCCAGCGGGAGCTGCGCCGAAGCCGGTGGTAGGAGGCGTGAGTACGTAGGTTTTCACCGTAGTTACTTCCACGTTTTGCGGGAAGCTGCGCACGTTCTGGATGTAGCTGCGGTCTGGAATGAAGTTACCTAACCGGATACGGGACTTGGCACCCGCTGAGCTGAACGAGAAAATCTCGTTTTCGCCTTTGATATAGTCCGTGACATCAATCACGCTGCCTTTGTTGCCGGGACTGTAGGCGGCCACGTTGAAGGCGGCTACAATGGCCTGCACGTTAGAGCGCTGCACACTCTGGAACATAGACTTGGTGCTATCTGGGCTGTAAGTGGCGTAAGAGATCTTCCGCATGAAAATACGGTCATCCGGACCTTTTTCAAACATGATCACTGCTTGGCCAATCTGGTCCCCGGCGTAGCCAGAGGCGGCACGCACTTCGGCACCGGCTTTGGAGATACGGTTTACCACCAGTAATTCACGACCCAGTACTGAGTCTGCTAACTCAAAGAAGTACTTGTCTTCTACTTTGTGGACTTTGAAAAAACCAGCTTTGGATTGGGCTTTGTCGGTGATTACCTCGGCATACGGCTTGGGTTTGGTGTTTCTGGCGGCGTTTCCGGCCATACCAGCGGCACCAGCCACCCGGCGCGTAGAATCGGCGGGTTGGGTAGGGCGCGTCTGGGACATGGCAACTCCGGCAAAGGAGGAAACCAGCCCCAGCGTCAATAAGAATTTCTTCATAAAGGTGTAGGCTTGCTTGTTATAAGGGTTTAGGGAATGTGTTATTCACGTGTCTTAGATACCTGTAAGGTAAGAAGGTTTAATGGCATGTGAAGAAATGTGAGAAAATATTGCAGAAGCGTTTTAGGGCTGTTTTTGGGAAAGTAGGCGGAAAAGGGGGATTAATGAACTGATGTGGTTTTCTTATGCAGTTCTATGGGTTTATATATGATTCCCAATTAAACTTACCAGCAGGAGCGGGGCTTTCACAGTAAAGTTTTTTAGTAACTTCAATTTCTGTACCTCTTACATAAACATCTTCAGTAATGACTTCTTTTAATTCTAAAATAGAAACAGACCTAGGAACTAAAGCAAGGTTTAATATGGTTCCTTCCTCTTTTACGCTTGGATATAAAAGACCTTGATTGTTTATACTTTCGCCTTCTGGTCTTGAATCATAAATAAATTGAGCTATAGAGGCTGAGATTAGATAAGAGGAATTGTCTTCACGTGAGAATTCATCCGCAATAAATGTCTGAATTTCTAAAATATCCTCAAAGTTAGGATCAGATAAGATCCTACTTTTGTAATCTTCAAACCATTTTCCTAGTATGAAGTTTGTTTGTTGAAATTCATGTTTCCCACATATAAGCGGTACTGTCAATGGTTTATTGAAAACCCATAAGCCAGTTGTTGCAATTTCTTTTCCTACCTCCTCCTTTCCAATTATTTTAGAGCTTTCTTTTATCGTAGCATTTCTGGCTAGAGTTATATTCTCAATATTCAAATTTTGAATCTCCTTCTTATCTGATAAATAAAAGATAGGCACAGCTCCATAGAAAATAGGTTTGGTAGGTAGGTTTGCTCTTCCAATTTTTACTTTTTCTGGTTCTTTTATATAAGAGATTTGATGTTCATAATTAATTTCAGTTGTTTGAATTTCACATCTTGTCCTAAGAATTGGCACTCCTCTAGATATAGTAATTATGGGAAAATCAGCTTTAGGTAATAGATAATTTAATCCTTGTTCAATAGCTTCTAAAGGCAAATATTCTCTATTTGTGTTTCTTAATCGGTTTATTGCCTTTGTAACACCTTTTGAAACAGCCATTCTCTTATTACTTCAATGATTTCTATTAGATATCGCGCGTGATTACGCTAATTACTTTTGCTGACATTTAGATTTAAAAAACTCCACTATTATTCAAAGAATTAGTAATCTATAGGCAGGATTACGCCGCCTTCATTAACCTTAATATTTTCCTCTACTAACTCCTCCCTTCATTGGAATAGTAGGGGAATCACTCTCAATCCCTCAAACTATTCTCCAACTGGGAAAGCTGAGAGATAAACTTGGCCGATTTTTTTTTCAATGGTGCTTAGGCCTTGCTGGGCCAGGTCAATTTTGCCTGATTGGTAGAGGCTGAACAGGTGGCGGGCGGTACGTTGTATGTCCTCTTGCAGTTCATACAACGTGACCATGGTGGTGTGGTGGCGGTATTTCTTGAGACCTATGGAGTTGAACCATTCGGTGACCGGGTTTGCCGAGGAGAAATAGGCAGCGTCATACACGCCACTACTTACATAAAGCACCGAGCGTACTTTAGACTTGTAGAGGATGTGCTTGATCCTAAGCTGCTGAAAATCCAGTTCGGCTACGTTCATGCGGGGCTATGAAGCGGTTTCTGGTGCGTTTGTACCATTTTCCTGGTAACCCAATTTTTTTAATTTCTGGGCGTATTTCACCTGTTCGGTGACTTCATAGCCAAACACCAGAATGCCTTCAATTTCCTGCGTTTCGGTATAGAGGGCCTGGTAGGTAAAATTGATGTAAATCTGTTCCAGGGCTTGAGCATCGGTGCGGCCAATCATGACGGGCACTTCTTTGGCCACAAAATCCTCACCGGTTTGGTACACGTTGTCCAAAATCTCAATAAAACCCTGTTCGGCAATTTCTGGAAGCGCCTCGGCCACGGTTTTATGAAGCAGGTCGCGGCCGGGGAAGAGCTTCTGGTATTCTGGGTTGATGAGTTCGTAACGGTGGCCAGGGCTTTTAAGAATGCAGAAGAAAGCGGGCGCTTTCATGATGAGGCGCTCCAATGTACCACGCTCGGCCTCGGCTCTCTGAAACGCCAGTTGGATCTGGTCAGACAGGTGAGACATTTGCTCGTTGCTTTCCAGTAATTCTTGCACCATCAGTTTGGTGTCATGGATGTCTGAATTGCTGCCCACCCGCATGGTTACGTTTCCTTCCAGGTTCACGAGGGGCAAACTTCTGGTTACATGCCAACGGTAATTGCCGTCTTTGTTCTTGATGCGCACCTCGGCCTGAAACTCCTGATTGCCGGGCAGCGCCTCCTGCATCTTTTTCTGAATTGCCGCCAAATCATCGGGGTGAAAGGTGTTACGCCAGCCGGTTCCCAGCAGTTCTTCCGTGGAAAGCCCCGTGTAAGTAAGCCAGCGTTGGTTCACGTAGGTCACGTTACCCTGCGTATCTGCCGTATGGATAAGCTGCGGCACGGCATCTGTCATGAACTTGAACTTGTTCTCAGATTCTAGCTGCGCCTGCCGGGCCAGTTCGCGGGCCGTCACATTGGCAGTACGCCGAATAATATATTTTACGTTGCCGCTTTGGTCCAGCACCGGCGTGTGCGACGCTTCCCAGTAGCGGGTTTCAAAACCACCGCCTTCGGCCTCTGGCCGAGCGATGTCATAGCGCAGCACCTCAAAGTAGGTAACGGTTTTCTCCCGAAAAGTCCGGTCAATAGATTGTCGCAGCAGCGATTCATTTTTGGAATCTGCATCACTGGGGCTATCTGGGAAAGATTCCAGCAGGTTTTTCCCGATCAGTTGTTCACGGGTGCGCAGGACCAGGCCTAAGTACTTATCAGTGGCTTCCAGCACCGTATAGTCTGGGGCAATGGCTACCAGAGCTTCGGGAATGTGAACAAACAGTTCGTGTAAATCCATGTTGCGGTAAGGTTAGGATGCTTATCCTTTCAATAACTTCTCTAAAATATCCTGCGCGGCCACGCTAATCACCGTACCCGGACCAAACACGCCCGCTACGCCCGCGTCATACAAGAACTGGTAATCCTGGGCGGGAATCACGCCTCCGGCGATGACCATGATGTCTTCCCTACCCAACTTTTTCAGTTCAGAGATCAGCGCTGGAATGAGGGTTTTGTGTCCCGCGGCCAGACTGCTTACGCCAACCACGTGCACATCGTTTTCAGCGGCTTGCAAGGCTACTTCCTCCGGAGTTTGGAACAATGGCCCTAAGTCCACGTCAAAGCCGAGGTCAGCAAAGGAGGTGGCGATTACTTTGGAGCCGCGGTCATGGCCGTCCTGGCCCATTTTGGCGACCATGATTCTGGGGCGGCGGCCTTCCTGCTCCGCAAATTGGTCGGCAAGCGCCTGGGCTTTGCCGAAGTTCTCGTCGTCTGAAATCTCTGAACTGTACACGCCGGATATGGATCTGATGGTGGCCCTGTGGCGGCCGAATACTTTTTCTAAGGCATACGAGATCTCTCCCAAACTGCACCGCACGCGGGCAGCATTTACCGCTAGTTCCAGCAGGTTACCCTCGCCCGTTTCAGCGGCATTGGTGAGCGCATCCATAGCCGCGAACACAGCGGCATCATCACGGTTCTCACGTAGTTGCGCTAGTCGGGCTAGTTGGGATTCCCGTACGGCGGTGTTGTCAATGTCCAGAATCTCCAGCTTTTCTTCCGTGTCCGGACGGAATTTGTTCACGCCCACAATCACGTCTTTGCCTGCGTCAATGCGCGCCTGTTTGCGGGCGGCAGCTTCCTCAATGCGCATTTTGGGCAAACCGGTTTCAATGGCTTTGGCCATACCGCCCAGCCGTTCTACTTCCTGAATCAAGTCCCAGGCGCGGTGCGCGAGTTGGTGGGTGAGGGCTTCCACATAATAAGAGCCACCCCAAGGATCTACGGTTTTAGTGATATGGGTTTCCTGCTGCAGGTAAATCTGGGTGTTACGGGCAATACGCGCCGAGAAATCGGTAGGCAATGCAATGGCCTCATCCAAGGCGTTGGTGTGCAAACTTTGGGTTCCGCCCAGCGCGGCAGCCAAGGCCTCTACAGTGGTGCGGGCCACGTTGTTGAAGGGGTCCTGCTCGGTTAAACTCCAGCCCGAGGTTTGGCAGTGCGTGCGCAAGGCCAGTGATTTGTCGCTCTTCGGGTTGAACTGCTTGATGAGTTTGGCCCACAGCATACGAGCGGCGCGCATCTTGGCAATTTCCATGAAGTGGTTCATACCAATGGCCCAGAAAAACGATAGGCGCGGGGCGAAGGTGTCAATGTCCATACCCGCCGCCAAACCGGTCCGCACGTATTCCAGGCCATCGGCCAACGTATAAGCCAACTCCAGATCTGCCGTGGCCCCAGCTTCCTGCATGTGGTAGCCCGAGATGGAGATGGAGTTGAACTTGGGCATGTGCCGGGAGGTGTAGGCAAAGATATCGGCGATAATCTTCATACTGGGCTCCGGCGGATAGATGTAGGTGTTGCGCACCATGAACTCCTTCAGGATATCATTCTGGATGGTGCCGCTTAGTTGCTCGGGTCTCACCCCTTGTTCCTCAGCGGCCACAATGTAGAAGGCCAGAATAGGCAACACGGCCCCGTTCATGGTCATAGACACGCTCATCTGGTCCAGCGGAATCTGGTCAAACAGGATCTTCATGTCCAGAATGGAATCGATGGCCACGCCGGCTTTGCCCACATCACCCACCACGCGCGGGTGATCAGAATCATAGCCCCGGTGCGTAGCCAAATCAAACGCCACCGACAAGCCTTTTTGACCAGCTGCCAGATTGCGGCGGTAAAACGCATTGGATTCCTCGGCGGTGCTGAAGCCCGCGTACTGGCGTATGGTCCATGGGTTCTTTACGTACATGGTGCTGTAGGGCCCGCGCAAATACGGCGGCAGCCCGGCGGCAAAGTCCAGGTGTTCAAAGGCGGCCGTGTCTTCTTTGGTGTAGAAGTTCTGCAAAGGCAGACGCTCGGCGGTTTTCCAGGTCTTCGGGGTCGTTTTTGGCTTCTTCTGGCCATTCGAGCCCGAAAACGTGAAGGGTATCTTGGTGAAATCTGGTTTCATAGTTTGGTATTGTCTAACTCACCCACTTTTGTCATCCTGAAAGGATCTTGTGAGCAAGCGGTAATTCAGTCAGCTAAGTGGGAATGCCCATCTTGGGTTTGCTCAATTGCCTTCTTCTTTTATAAACGAGGTTCTAGGTCATTGGGCACTCCATCATAGAAAGCTTTTAGGTTGTTTCATTGCTACTGTGCCTGACTAGTTCGCCCACAAGATCCTTTCAGGATGACAAAGTGGGGGAGTGAGTCTGCAAAGAGGAAGAAAGAGCCTTCCCAAAACGATATTCTAAAACCCAAGACTCAGAACTCAAAACTCAGGACTCAGAACTGACGCACATCGCGCGTCACGCGCCTAGCCTTTCCTGGATTCTGGTAATGATTTCCTTGGTGTCACAGCCCTGGAACAGAAACTCGTCAAAGCCGTGGGCGCGGAGCTCGTCTTTCAGGTGCAGGGGGTCATCGGCGAGAATCAAGGCGGGTCCCTGCTTCTGCTGGGCGCGCATGCCTTGAGCGAAGGTCTGGGCGAACTCCTGAAACTGCTTTTCGGGGGCGGCCATCACAATCACCTGCACGTCCAGGTTCTTCACCTGGGCCAAGGCCGAAGAGACACTGTCAAACTTAAGGATCTGCGTCGTAAAGCCGGAGCAGGTAAAGAACTCGCGGGCGAAGGAAGCGTGAATATGCTCCTGTAGCGCTTGGCCCATGTGCACCACCAACGCATGCGGACGACGGTTCTTCTTGCGGTAGTGCAGTTCGGTGGCCAGGCGCATCACCTCGTAAGAATACGCGGCGCGCGTATTGTCAAACTGTTTGCTCTGGATCAGTTTTTCGGGGTCATATTCGTGCTGCTCCGTGGTGTTGGGGAACTTGTTGGTGCCCACAATCACCTCTTTGCCGCTGGCAATGTCTTTGAACTTCTGGGTGCTCGTTTCCTTGAGCATTTCCTGAATATAGCCCGCATTGGAGGCAGGAATAAAGCCACCCTGGGCTTCAATATCCTGGAACAGCGCCCAGGCTTTCTCCGCAATCTGCTGCGTGAGGTACTCCAGGTAATAAGAACCCGCCGCCGGATCAATGGCCTCGTGCAAATAGGCTTCCTCTTTCAGAATAATGGGAATGTTGCGCGCAATGCGCTCACTAAACTCATTGGGCTGCCGGAAAATGCTGTCAAAGGGCTCTACTTCTACGGAGTCAACGCCCCCAATAATGGCGCTCATCATCTGAGTGGTGTGGCGCAGCAGGTTAGTGTGCGGGTCCAGCGTAGTTTGGTGCCACCGCGAGGTAGAGGCATGGATGCGCAAGTCGCCGGCGGTTTCAACGGGTGCCCCGAAGGCTTCCACAATCTTAGCCCACAGCAACCGCACCGCCCTGAACTTGGCAATCTCAAAGAAATAGTTGGTGCCCGCCGTCAGGTGGAACTGCATGTTCTGGAAGATGCGCTGCACCGGCGTAATCTCAGTATTAAGACCATTGGTGTAGCAAACGGCTATAGCCAGCGTAATGGCTATCTCCTGCACCAACGTTGCGCCCTTGTTGCTGAAGTGTGCTCCGTTAATGGTGAGGGCGTAAAAGTTAGGGGCATCCAGCGTTTGCTCCAGCAAGTGCAGGGCATGCTCCATGTCTAACTGCTTGTAACTTTCAGAGGACAGAATGGGCGCGCATTTCAGGAACCCGTTCAACTGGTTTAAGCTGATTTTCTTGCGGTACAACCCTGTAATTAGGTGGTGGAGAAAATTAGCGGCCTCGGTAGAAACGGTGTAAGAGACCGGAACCTTAGTTAAGTCAATCTCCTGAATCAGGTAATCGGTGTCAAACTCGTAGCCTTTTTCAATGATGAAGTGAATACCATCTGCCCCGCGGGAAAGCGCCGTCACAGCCTTGTCAATGGCATCGCGGCCTTTCTCTTTGGAATGGACAGGCTGCAGGTTTAGCCAATTGTTTTTATCGGTCTTGGCGGTGCGCAGGAACGGGTACTGACCCGGCAAGGTGTTCAGGGACGGGTTCTGCGGTAAGTGTTCTCTCGTGTAAAAAGGAGCCACCTCAATGCCTTCGTAACTCTGCCAATTTAGGTCGGCGGGGTTGGTGCCTTTCAGGTCTTGTTCTATTTTGGCGGCCCATTGTTCAGCCGATACTGGCTCAAACTCGGGGAATAATGCCTCAGAAGAGGAAGTGTCAGTCATAAAAAGAGCAGGCGTGTAAGTGGTAAAGATAGCTTTTTGCCCGAACTGTTCTACGGCATCCGCGGCAAATACGATGAGCGTTTTATTGGTGTTTTATGTAAAATAAGCCACAAACAGGCTCTTACAAGCAAAAGCAACAGGATTGGTTTTTAGCAGCAGCGGCATGTTCGCGCTCTTTCATTCTCTTCTGGTTCCAAGCAGTAAAACAGAATGAGTATCTTCTTATAGACAGCCTTGGGCAGTTTGTTTCTTCTACGAACGCAGCTTATGCTTCTGTTTGACCCCTCTTTTCTGAAACGAGGCTGAAAATGAGTAAAACCCAGCGGCAATTTATTCGTCTGTATGCAGCATGGAAAGCGCCCAGGAGAATTTGTACATTGGCACCTCTGGTTTTAGCTACGCCTGGAAAGGCATCTTTTACCCGGAAGACATTAAATCGGCGGAGATGTTGCCGTTCTACGCGCAGCACTTCAATTGCACCGAGGTCAACAGCAGTTTCTACCATTTCACCATGGAGAAGACCATCTTGAAATGGCTGGAACAAACGCCGGCTCATTTCAAATTCGCGCCCAAACTGCACCGGTCCATCACCCACGAAAACCGCTTGCAGAACATTGAAGACCCATTGCGCAAGTGGATGGACCGCTTTCTGGTCATGGGCGAGCGGCTAGGTCCAGTGTTAGTGCAGTTGCCGGGTTCTTTCCATTTCAATGAGTTAATAGCGAAGCACTTTTTCAAGTTGTTGCGTACTCTGTACCCCACTACCGTCTTTGCCCTGGAAGTTCGGCACGCGTCTTGGCACACCGAAAAGGTGCTGGAGCTGCTGGAGGAATACAACATCTCCCTGGTGGTGATAAGTGCGGGCAAGCGTTGGCCTGGCTTAGCGGCCGCCACTACTGACACCGTGTACCTGCGCCTGCACGGCCACGAGCAACTTTACCGCGGCGCCTACCCCGACGAGGAACTGGAACGCTTCGCCTACATGGCCCAGGATTGGCTTCTGGACGAGAAAACGGTCTGGTGCTTTTTCAACAACACCATTGGCGGTAACGCCACCTCAGATGCCCAGAAGTTGCGGCAGGTTATTCAGAATCTGTAGGAGTTGATGAATGCAGTGCGTAGAGTTAGCGCCAGCGCTCTACGCACCATTGGACAGCCAATCTCCTGATTGGTGAGGAGGGAAAGGTCTTGGCACAGACGCTCGCAGGTCTGAAAGACGCTGCGAGGTCTTTTGAGTAAGCGGTATAGCGGTGAAAGCCAGAAACTCCCCTCCTAGTTTAGGAGGGGTGCCCGGAGGGCGGGGTGGTGAACTCTGCAATGCGTGTGTTTCGCTGCGTTGCAGCGAGGCTAGTCAGAGACTAGCCATCATCCGTAGGCACGAGTCAGAGACTCGCGCCAGCTTTTGGTTATAAGATCCCCAACCAACAACCTTATTTATAAATCTCCGCTAGCATACAGCGGGCACTGCCGCCGCCGTGGAGTTCAATGGTTCTCAGGTCTGAGCGCATGATTTTGGTGCGGCGGTTGAGTTCTTCAAATTGGTCTTTGCGAAGAGCTTTGTAGCCTTTATCAGACATCACCAGCACGGGCTCGCCGGCTTTGTTGCGCACCTGCAGCATGTTTCCGGCCATTTTCTTCACCTGGGCCAAACTTAAATCCAAGATTTCTTTGCCAGTGTCTACCAAGGCTTCCAGCAACAGGCCTTGTTCCTCTTCGTCTGGGATGGCTTCCAGGCACACCAGCGCGAAATCGGCGCCAATGCTGAGGATGACGTTCGTGTGGTAAATGGGCAGGCCATTGCCGTCAACCGCATGGAATACAATAGGCCGGTACCCCAGTTGTTCGCAGAAGGCTTGCAGCGGTTCTGGGTGGGTGCGTTCTGAAAGGCAGGCGTAGGCGATTTTATGTTGGCGGTCCAGCACCAGACTGCCGGTGCCTTCCAGAAACTTGCCCTCGTTCTCAAAGTGCGTGAGATCAATGACCTGGGTGAAGGGCAGGTCGTGCTCTTCCTGTAGTTGGGCTAACAAGGCTGGGTGACGTTCCAACCGGCGGGTAGGGGAGAACAAGGGGTAGAGCACCACTTTGCCGCCTTCATGGAAGGAAATCCAGTTGTTGGGGAAAACGGCATCGGGCGTGGCGGGGTCTTCCACATCATCCAGCACCACGGCATCTATGCGGGAGGCCCACAGTTTTAGCAGAAACTGGTTGAACTCGTCCAGCGCTTTCTGCTGCACCTGGTTTTCGGCGCCCGCCGGAACTTCCTGCTGGAAACTGTTGGTGGCTGCGGTCTCTGGGTTAGCGCCGAAGCGGGCCGGACGGACCAGTAAAACCTGGGTGGCAAGCGGAAAGTTGGGGTGCGTGGGTAGTTTGTTTTCAGATTCCATGGCGGTGCCTTGTTGGTGGGCTCTGCAAGATACGCCAAAACCCGAAATGGTACACCTCTGGTGAAGTAGGACCACGCCTGGCCGGAAAGAGTTAGGAGAACCTAAGCTGATTTCAGGCTATTTTTCGGGAAACGCGCTTAAAACAGAATCCCCGTTCGCGGTCTTGTTAAGACCAGGAACGGGGATGAAGTAAGTTAGAGAGGAAAACTCCCCTTTGAGATAGAGTTAATTATTGAGCGATTCCTACTTTCTGTGGAGCAGCCGCAGAAGTATTGTTCCGCCAGAAATACCGGAAGCACCGACCCATAATGCCTCTGAAATTTTTAGGAAAAGTAGCCCGACACCAGCGCTTCAATTCTCTTATTTCATGAGTCAGCAATAGGCGCAGGCATTTCCGAAACTCTTTCTCGAACAAAACGGCGTCAAAACTAACTTTTAAAAGAATGAATTTACTGTACTGTAAATAGGAGGTGTTCATGGTTGTGTTGGTTTTGGATATTAGGTGATAAGTAAACTGTCTGAAAACACAAGCCATCCTTTTTGCAAAGGAAAATCTGGGAATCAGAGCATCACTTCTGGGTTTGCAGGCTACTTTGTAAAAGCAGCATAACAAACGTTCAGAAGGATATTAGTATACGTTTAAAAAGGGTTTCTGTTCAGCCGGGAGGCCTTGCCATGGCCAGGAATGAACAGTAAGCGGGCGGTGCACCAGAGTGCGAAAACAAAGCGATAAAAACAGGCGGAAGCGTACTATCTTCCTTGCTGGCAAGCGGGTACATGGGGCATAGCGGCTGTAACCGCGTTAACTGCCGTAGGTTTACCTGTAGAGAAAAGAACCGGTTGATTTGAAGCATCATGGGTCTCTGCGCTTGTAATCCTGTCCAGATACCTTTTGCTCTGGAGGGTAACAAGTATAGAAATAAACTATTTAAAAGTCAAGGGGTTAAGGAAGATCCTGGTATGTCAACTGGAACTGTTTTTGCGTTAAAATGGCGAAAGCACCCCAGATACGCCGTTGGGTTTTCAGGCCCCGCCTAGTACCTTTGATAAAATCCGTATTTAAACATGTCTATTTCCACATATTTCCGTACTCGCCACCTCGCTTTTAGCCTGACTCTGACCTTGCTGCTGGCCGGGTGCCAGAAGGAGTTGGTTCCTGCCGTTAGTCTCTCACCCACCACCGATATTCAGGTTAACACCCAGATCTCTGCAGACCCAACCGCTGAGAGCACCATTACCCCTTACCGTACCCGCGTGGACCAAACCATGAACGAGGTGATAGGGCAGGCCCCCCAAGCCATTGACCGGGGAGTTATTGAGTCGCCGCTCGGGAATTTTGTGGCAGATTTGAGTCGCAGCCAAACCATGCAAGTCTACCACAAACCCATTGACATGGGCGCCATGACCAACGGCGGACTGCGTAACCCAATAGACAAAGGCCCCATCACCGTGGGCGATGTATTTGAGCTGATGCCCTTTGAAAACGAGATGCTGGTGCTCACCCTTTCGGGGGCAACCGTGAAAGAGATGTTTGATTTCGCGGCCCGCACCAAAATCCTGTTTGTGGCAAACGCGACCTACACCATGCGCAACAGCCAGGTAGAAAGCATCTTCATTGGCGGCAAACCCTTTGATGTAAACAAAACCTACACCCTGGCTATCTCAGATTACCTGGCCAACGGCGGCGATAACATGGGTTTCCTGAAAAACGCCCTTAAAGTAGAGCAAACCGGCTTGCTGGCTCGGGACGCTATCATGCAGGAAATAAAACAGCGCACCGCTCAGGGGAAACCCATTGTAGCCGAGAAAGACGGGCGTGTGAAAGTCTTAAACTAGTATCAAGTAGTTCGTATCAAGTAGCACGACAAAATTGAACCAATTTGATTGCCTGTGCGGCGAAATACGAGCTACAACCAACTCATCAATTTTAAACAATAGTCGTGTTACTTGCTACACGATACTTGCTACTAAAACAATGAATCGTCGCGATTTTATAAAGAATACCGTGGCCGGAACGGCGGGTTTGGCGATGCTGGGACTTCCCAGCCTGGCAGATGCCGCTACGGCTCCTATTAAACTGACTATTTTACACACCAATGACATGCATTCCCGCATTGACCCGTTCCCCAACGATGGGCGCAAATACGGGGGCATGGGCGGCATGGCCCGCCGGGCTACGTTGGTGAAACAGATTAGGGCGCAGGTACCAAATGTGCTGTTGCTGGATGCTGGTGATATCTGGCAGGGTACGCCGTATTTCAACTTCTTCGGCGGAGAGCTGGAGTACAAACTCATGACCCAGATGGCCTATGACGCCGCTACGTTGGGCAACCATGACTTTGACAACGGGCTGGAGGGGCTGCAAAAACAATTGCCGCATGCCGGTTTTCCGTTCATTGTGGCCAATTATGACTTCTCAGACACTATCCTGAAAGGCAAGTTCCAGCCGTATAAAGTCTTTGTGAAGGAAGGCGTGCGCATCGGCGTGTTCGGGCTGGGCATTCAACTGGCCGGTCTGGTGGCCGATAATAACTATGCCGGCACCAAATACCTGGATCCCGTGGCTACGGCCAATAACATGGTGAAAACGCTGAAAGAGCAGGAAAACGTGGATTTGGTCATTTGCTTGTCGCACCTGGGGTATTCGTATGAGTACGAGAAGATAGATGACCGCAAACTGGCCCAGCAGGTAAGCGGCATTGACCTCATTATTGGCGGACACACCCATACGTTCCTGGATGAGCCCGAGAAAATCACGCATGCCACCGGGCACGTGACGTTGGTGAACCAGGTGGGCTGGTCGGGCATCAACCTGGGCCGCATAGATTACTCCTTTAACAGAAAAAATAAATCAAAAACAAGCACCACGGCCTCCGTTCTGCCTTTAAATAATAGTGTCAGAATTTCATAAGGTTCAAGTTTTTTGTTCAAGAGTTTTTTTCCATTTTTGTAACCCCCTCAAGAAAACGACACTCATTTAAACGCGGGATTGGAAGAAGCGATGTTAATGGTAAAAGACTGTACAACCGTCTGGCATAACTGTTTACAGGTTATCAAAGACAATATTGGCGAGCAGAGCTACAAGACGTGGTTCGAGCCTATTACGCCATTGTCTTTGGCTAATAACGTATTGACCATCCAGGTCCCCAGCCAATTTTTTTATGAATGGCTGGAGGAACATTACGTGGGCCTGCTCAAGAAAGTGGTGTTCCAGGAACTGGGCAGCGAAGGCCGCCTGGAGTATTCTATTATAGTAGACCAAGGCAACGACCACAGCAAACCGCAGACCGTTAGCATCCCTACCAAAAAAGTACCTGCCGCTGTTTCTAACTCCTATAGCCCAGAGCGCAGCTTCCTGAAGAACCCGTTTGAGTCAAAATCCATTGACCGGCACTTCTTCAACTCGCAGCTGAACCAGAGTTATACCTTTGAGAACTACATTGAGGGCGACTGCAACCGCCTTGCCCGTTCGGCTGGTTACGCCGTAGCCAATAAACCGGGTACCACGTCCTTCAACCCCTTAATGGTGTACGGCGGCGTAGGGTTGGGCAAGACCCACCTGGTACAGGCCATAGGCAACCACATCAAGAGCAACAACCCAGACAAGTTCGTGCTGTACGTGTCTTCTGAGAAGTTCGTGAACCAGTTCATTGAGTCTTTGAAGACGAACAACGTGCAGGATTTCGCCAATTTTTACCTGTTGGTAGACATCCTCATCATTGATGACGTGCAGTTCCTGAGCGGCAAGGAGAAAACCCAGGAGATGTTCTTCCACATCTTCAACCACCTGCACCAAAGCGGAAAGCAGATTGTGATGACCTCAGACTGTCCGCCGCGCGATTTGAAAGGCTTGGAAGAGCGTTTGTTGTCCCGTTTTAAGTGGGGCCTCACAGCCGATTTGCAGAGCCCGGATTTTGAGACCCGTATGGCTATCATCTACAAAAAGATGCAGAGCGACGGTATTCTCATCCCAGATAACGTGATTGAGTACCTGGCGTACAGCGTGGATACCAACGTGCGGGAACTGGAAGGTGTGCTTATTTCGTTGATAGCACAGTCCTCCTTGAACCGCAAAGAGATTGACCTGGAATTGGCGAAAGCGGCCCTGAAACACATCATTGAAGATGTGGAAACCGAAGTAAACCTGGATTTTATCCAGAAAACCGTAGCCGAGTATTTCCAGGTAAGTCTGGATTCTTTGAAAGCCAAAACCCGCAAGAAAGAGATTGTGACGGCGCGCCAGGTGGCCATGTATTTCGCGAAGGAATACACCAGCCACTCGCTCAAGTCCATTGGGTACCATTTTGGCGGCCGAGACCATTCTACGGTTATTCACTCAGTACAGACCGTGTCTGACCTGATTGACACCGACAAAAAATTCAAGGCTTCTATTCAGGAGTTGCAGAAGAAGTTCAAGGTGAAGGCGGTTTAATCACGCTTTTCTCTCCCTAATTATGATTTCAAAAAAAGCCAAGTACGCCCTCAAAGCGCTTCTTTATTTGGCGAAGCAGCATGACCGCGGTTTAGTGCTTATCTCTGAGATTGCCGCCGCTGAGCGCATTCCGCGCAAGTTCTTGGAAGCCATTCTGGTAGATTTGAAGGTGCAGCAAATTGTGCAAAGCACCCGTGGCAAAAACGGCGGCTATACCCTGGTGAAGGACCCCGCGCAGATTTCGGTGGGGAATGTCATCAGAATGGTAGACGGACCGTTGGCTCCCGTGCATTGCGTTAGTCACCTGTATTACCGTAAATGCGAAGAATGCGTAGACGAGGCTACCTGTGAGATTCGCCTGCTCATGAAACGAGTGCGGGACGCCACCTGTGATATTCTGGACACTACTTATCTCGCTGATTTCTCCAAAGTCACAGCGTTGGTGATAGAAGAAGAGGCGAATCAGATATAGTTTTTATGTTTTTGTTTTAGGGCTGTTTTGACTGAAAGAAGGTCGAAACAGCCTTTTCTTTTTTGCAAGGTAATCTGAGGTTGGGCATCTTTTGGGACATGCCGTTTGCCTGTTGCTGGCGTGGTGATGCGGTGCGCTGCTTTCGCCGTTGTTGGTGTTATCACCAACAACCTGAAGGACTGCCATTCTAGAAGGAAGATGCTTTGTGCACGCATTTTGCCTGTTACTGGCGTGGCGGTGGGTTGATGCGGAGCCCTAATGCTTTGTTGTTGCATGGTTTCCCTCCGTGCGCTCACGGCCGCGAGGCCCCGTCTTCCCCTCGCGCACTGCCCTTTCGGCCTGCCTTTTCCTCTGCGCTTAGCTTGTGTCTGTCTATGGCCAAAAGCGAGGCGCGCTCGGGAAAGACTGGAAAGGGGAAAGTAGGTTTGGTATAAAATACAAAGTATTATGGTTCAAGTCTGTGACTTGGACCTACCATGACCGGAAGTTTGCAACTTCCGTGAGGAGGCAGCCTCAAATGAATATTTCCGAATCACTACCAGCAATCATCGCGCAAGAGCAGCAATACCGTCCACTCAAAAGACCTCGTAGTGCGCGCAGCTCCTACGAGTGTCTACCGCTATACCGTATACAAGCCCTTTTTCTGGAAAACAGCACCAAAGAGAAGCCACACCACAGGAAAAGGAACTTGGCGGTGAAAGCTCACTTCCTTTGTTAACTTAATAATTTTATTTCTGATTAGTTGGATTTCCAGTAATTGGTGTCTTAATTTGTCTACTTCTTCTATAGAGATTCTAAAGCAGTTTTCGGTTTATAACCTGTGTAGATGAATGATAGGAGGAGTAACAAGAATAGAACTCATTTACTTACCCATAGAACAGACAAAACCATGGCATTACGATTAGGCGACATTGCTCCAGATTTTACCGCAGAAAGTTCAGAAGGCACTATCCATTTCCATGAGTGGATTGGCGATGGCTGGGCAGTTTTGTTTTCGCACCCGCGTGACTATACCCCGGTTTGTACCACCGAACTGGGTGCCGTAGCCCGTATCAAAGACGAGTTTGACCGCAGAGGCGTGAAAGTGGCCGCTTTGAGTGTAGACCCCCTTGACTCGCACCACGGCTGGATTCAGGACATCAACGAGACGCAGAACACCACGGTGAATTTCCCTATCATCGCAGATGCAGACCGTAAAGTGTCTGACCTGTATGACATGATTCACCCTAACGCCAGCGATACGTTCACGGTACGTTCTGTGTTTATTGTAGGACCAGACAAGAAAGTGAAACTGATCTTCACGTACCCAGCCTCTACCGGCCGTAACTTCGCTGAGATTTTGCGCGTGATTGATTCTTTGCAATTAACGGCCAACCACAGCGTAGCCACGCCGGCTAACTGGGAAAACGGGCAGGATTGCGTGATTCTGCCGTTCGTAAAACAGGAAGAAGTAGAAGCGAAATTCCCGAAAGGGCACGTGGTGGTGAAACCTTATCTTCGTCTTACGCCTCAGCCTAACCTAAACTAAAGGGGCT
>NZ_JBUDXA010000036.1:0-26909 GCF_054956755.1 Rufibacter sp. JT3400010
CTTAAAAGTAAATTATAGGTAATTCTAAATTCCCTCGCTCGCCTCTCGGACGCGTGTGAGCTACCTGCGGCGTCCCGCCGCTTTGTACAACTCAGTAATTTATCTTGAAGCGGCCAGAGGCCGCAAGTAGCTCACACGCGTCCGAGAGGCGAGCGAATGAACAATAGTAGGCAAGCCAAAGCTCCTTCCCCAATGCAACTTAAGCTGTCGTTTTTTCCATGATTCGGCGCAGCCAATTGAGCATAAGCACAAGCACTAGAGCCGCTGAAACGGTTACCGCGAAGTTCACCCAGAAGAAATACTGCTTGTCATCATACGTATCCCAGAGGCTGGCCAGAATCCCAGACAGTTTGTTCCCGATGGAAGTAGCGATAAACCAGCCGCCCATCATAAGCGCTGTCAACCTAGGCGGACTTACTTTGGACACCAGCGACAAACCCATCGGGCTGAGGCATAGTTCCCCAATGGTGACCACAAAGTAAGTGCCCACCAGCCACAGACTGGAAACTTTGTCTTGCCCGTTGTCGCCTGCCCATACGGCTCCCACCATCACTAAGGTAGAAAGGCCCGTGATAAAGAGACCCAAGGCCATCTTGGCCGGGGTGCTGGGCTCCTTTCTTTTCCGGCGCATAAAGCCCCAGAAAGCCACCACCAATGGGGTTAAGGCTATCACGAAGAATGGGTTGATGGACTGGAACAGCTCAGTGGAAATCAAGGACAGGGACTTCCCTTCCTGGGGCCATTCTTCCTGGGGCAAATTATTGAGGTAAGGCACGGGTCCTTCCTTGGTGATTACCTTGCCTTCGGCATCGGTACGGGTCCGGAAGGCGGCATCAAAATCAGGAACGGTGGTTGACGTAGCATCTATCTGTTGCACCATACCCAACGAAGCGGCCGGTTTTTCCAGCACTTCCGGCAGACTACGGTCAGTGTAGTACTCGGCCCAGGTGGTCAGGGCGGTGCCGTTTTGTTTGAAAACGCCCCAGAAGACCACCACTACCGCAAAAATGGAAAGAAGGGCAGCAATCGGCTTTTTGTCTTCCGTGGAGGCGCGGGCCCAAAGGCTTACGTAGAACAAGATAATGGGAATAGACCCGAAGATAAAGGCATCAGTAGAATCTGACCCGAACACGTCGCCGGGAATCAGGACCCAGCTCAAGACACCTACAATGATGGCCGGCAGAATCACAATCCCGAACACTTTCCAGAGCGGCATGTCATGCGGTTGCGCGGGTTTCCGGATGTCATAGTCACGGTGCGTTTTGTTTCCCACCCAGAAGATAATCAGGCCAATGAACATCCCAATACCAGCCGCTAGAAATGCAAAACCCCAGCCGTAGGTGTTGCGCAGGTAAGCCGCCACAAAGTTGCAGATAAAGGCTCCCACGTTGATGCCCATGTAGAAGATATTGTACCCAGTGTCTTTCTGCGGTAGGTACTGCGGCTCTGAATACAAGTTACCAAGCAGGGTGGAGATATTGGCTTTGAAGAAACCGTTGCCAATGACAATAAGCGCCAGCGAAAGGTAGAAAAACGAATCGCCGGGAATGGCTAAACCGCAGTACCCCAAACCCATCAAAATACCGCCAATGGTAATGGAGAGACGGTAACCCAGCAATCTATCTGCTAGCAAGCCGCCAATGAAAGGTGTTAAAAATACCAGTGCAATGAACGTACCGTAGATATCAGAGCCTTGGTCTTTGGGCATTCCCATTCCGCCGCTCTGGGTATCGGTCATGTACAGGAAGAAAATACCTATCATGAGGTAATAGCCGAAACGTTCCCACATTTCCGCCAGAAAGAGAAAATACAGGCCCTTCGGGTGCTTAGAAGCTGTTGTTGACATTTGGGTGTAATTGGTTAATCTGCTTTGAAAATAGGCAAAAGAAATGAAAATATACCCCTAGAGGAATATAGAACATCGTTTTGGAAGCAGATTAGTAGGCACTCCAATCACATGCTTCAAATCTAATCCAGTAACTGCCAGTAAGCAAAATGTCCTTCTTAGATAAGGAGTGATATTTTGATACAGAACCTTCACTTCTAACCGTCACGTATAAAAAATGCGTGTATGCGTTAGATTATTCTCCTTAAAACAGAAGAGCCCCGCTAAACTGGCGGGGCTCTTCTGTTTTAAGGAGAATAATCTAACTAAGCATTAACATACTTACCTCATACTTTCTTCTGGCAATGAACACTAAAGAAAAAAAGCCAAAGCTTAATGGAAGAGAATCAATTGGCACGGCTCTAGTTGCTGTGTGAAAAAGGCGGGCATTCTTTGCAGGGTATTCGTCGGTTTCACCTATAATCCTCATGCTGAACATGTTCTCAACTTCCGAGGGAGTTAGCTTTCCAGAGTAGGCCTTGGCAAGGTTCCCGTTTGTTAGATACACATCTAATGAGTCATGGAGAAGCCCTGGTAAACTAAATTCTTTATTAGGATCAAATACATGCCAAGCATTGTCATAGTAGGCCTCCATTATGAAATGGCCTTTAAGCCCAAGTTTCCTAACTTGGAATCCACGTGATTTCAATACTTCCATCATGACGATAGCTTGTTGACTACACGCCGCCATCTCATGTTTAACAATGTCTTCCGGGAGTACGATTGCTGATAGATGTTCCCAAACAAACTTACCGGCTATGGATGCAATCCAATTTTCTTCAAGGGAATAGTGAGAATAGCCATGGTAAAACCTCTTCTCTATCACTCCATTAACTAATAAAGCAAATTCACTTGATTGTTTATCAATGTTTTGGGTCGCTGCACAACTGTCTACATAGGTTAAAAGTTTATCAATACTATTAAGTCTGGTCAGAGATACATCAAAAGACTCATTGATCTCTTGTGGCCTTGCTTGAAGGAGTGAATAATTGAAAAGGAACAGTAAAAGAAGCAGGAGAGGTTTTAACTTATTAAGCATGAAAGGTACTTGATATTTAGGGGAGTTTAAATACGGTATATCAAAAACAACTTGTCATTGAGAAACCGCATCAAAGTTAAATAATCCCATTCATACCAACCTTAAAACATTAAAATTATCATAAATTTACCAGTTAAAGTTATCAACAAGTCTAGATTATTTAATTTGGTCTTAGATAAAATAATGCATTATAAGCAAATAATCAATACTTATATCTTAAAAGCAACGATCACATATTAATACCTACAAAACAAACAATAAACTATAACAATAAAAAAGCCAAAATCAGTAACTATCAAAATATACAAATAATTCAATATCAAAATCATAAATACCTTTTTACATTCTGCACCTTATCAAGTATTATGCCGCCAATCGCATACTCTCTTTCTGCGGCGGCTTGAAGCACTTCACCACTTTGTTGTTTCC
Organism: Rufibacter sp. JT3400010; assembly: GCF_054956755.1. Taxonomy (NCBI): domain Bacteria; kingdom Pseudomonadati; phylum Bacteroidota; class Cytophagia; order Cytophagales; family Hymenobacteraceae; genus Rufibacter; species Rufibacter sp. JT3400010. Next base: position 3,354 of record NZ_JBUDXA010000036.1, read on the forward strand.
CACTATCAGTACTGATGGTGCCGCTTCCAGTCAATACTAAAAGCCGCTATAATTCTAGCCGATTTGCCCGTTTACGCTTGGGTGTGGAAACTATCCCTAAAATGACTCCTATAATTAGTAATGCTTATTCGGCTTGGTTGCACGTTAAAGAATCCACTTCTTTTCCAGAAGCAGACCAAAAACAAAAAAGGCTCTGATTTCTCAGAGCCTTTCCTTTCTAGACTAAATTGCCTTAGAGCACAACGCCTTCAGCTACTACTTCTTGTACTTCGGGTACCATGCGCTTGAGCAGGTTCTCAATACCCGCTTTCAACGTAACGGTAGCCGATGGGCAGCCGCTGCATGAGCCTTGCAGGTTCACGGTCACTACGCCTTCTTTGTAAGAACGGAAAGTGATGTTACCACCATCCTGCTCTACCGCCGGACGTACATAGTTTTCTAACAGGTCAATCACTTTCTGCGAGATCTCAGAATCCTCGGCAGAAAGGTCGGCCGGAACTTCGGCTGACGCCGAAGCCGCGGTGGTAGTTACCGGGTTCCCGATGAAAATAGGGCCACCGGCCTCAATGTATGATTTGATGAAGGTTCTCAGTTCTGGGATAAGATGCGGCCACTGTACCGGCGAGTTCTTGGTCACGGTCACAAAGTTGCTGGCGATGAACACTCTGGACACGTAGTCAAAGTTGAACAGTTCCTGCGCAAAAGGAGACTCCACGGCGCTTTCCACGGTTGGATAATCCACGCTTCCGCCCTCTCCCAGCAAGGTAGAGTTCAGGACAAATTTCATTGACTCCGGATTAGGGTTCGCCTCGGCGTACACAGATACCGGTTTGGTTGTATTATCAGTCATGGCTGTCTTCTGGTTATATATAGTAAAAACTTACGGTCAGGTATTTAAGTTTCCAAAATTAGTGAGAATTTCCGATACCTGTTACTTACTTCTTGGGTACCGCCCTTGCGCCGTTTCTGGCCGGTTTTTAGGAAAGAAAGGCAAAAGCGCCCGCCCTTTTCCCCAGAAACCGTAACTTTACCCTACTAGATTGTTCCATTAACCCCGCGCCTATGTCTTTTGCCACTATTCTACTGGCGGCCACTCCGCCAGAGGTACCAGGCTTCCTGATTATTCCTTTCGCCCTGCTCATTGGCCTCATTGCCACCGGCCCCATCTTTTTCCCCGATTTCTGGCACCATCATTTCAAAACCATTGCGGTGGGCCTGGGCTTGTTGGTCTTAGCCTACTACCTGTTTGTGCTGCATGACACGCACCTGCCCGCCGAGACCCTGGCCGAATACACTTCTTTCGCCATTCTACTCAGTGCCTTGTACATCGCCGCCGGCGGAATTTACATCAATGCCAACGCCAATGCCACGCCGCTCATTAACGTGGGTATTCTGTTGTTCGGGGCCGTTATCGCTAACGTGATAGGTACCACTGGGGCTTCCCTGCTGCTTATCAGGCCGTTCATCCGGCTCAACAATCACCGCATCAAGCCTTATCAGATTGTCTTTTTCATCTTCATAGTGAGCAACGCTGGAGGTATGTTAACGCCGCTGGGAGATCCGCCGCTGTTCATCGGGTTTCTGAAAGGCGTACCGTTCTTCTGGACGTTGCAACACCTGTTTACCCCCTGGCTTATTGCCGTAGTCTCCCTGTGTGCCATCTTCTTCGTGCTGGATAGCCGAAACAAATCAACGTTCTCGCCCAGCCCGACGGTACAAGCCAAAATAGAAGCTAAAACCGAGTTCTACTTCACCGGCAAACGCAACCTGCTCTGGCTCGCGGTAATTATAGGGGCTACGTTCCTGAACCCTTCCTCGTTAGAATGGTTGCCGTACATTCCGCTAGAAGGCGGCATTAAAGTGTCCTTTGTGCGTGAGCTGGTTCAATTAACGGCTGCTTTCCTGTGCTTTAAACTGGCCAGCCGCACCGCGCTCAACGGGAATCATTTCTCCTTTGACCCCATTCTAGAAGTGGTGTTCCTGTTCTTCGGGATTTTCTTTACCATGATGCCCGCCCTGCAACTTTCCGCTGAACTGGCCTCCTCGCCTGAGTTTGCCGCTAAACTGACGCCCTCGGTGTTCTACTGGGTGACCGGTTCTCTTTCTGGCGTGCTGGACAACGCCCCCACCTACGCCAACTTCCTATCCCTGGGCATGGCCAAATACCACCTAAACTACGCCAGCACCACCCAAGTCCACGACTTCGCCTATGGCTTAGGCCAAACGCCCGAAACGCTTCTGGTGCTGGAAGCCATTTCTGTTGGCTCAGTTCTCTTCGGAGCCATGACGTACATTGGGAACGGCCCTAACTTCATGGTGAAAGCCATCGCCGAGCAGGCCGGGGTCAAAATGCCGCCATTCTTCCAATACATGTTCAAGTACTCGCTGGTGTATCTACTTCCAGTTCTGATTGTAATCTGGTTAGTGGTGATTCTGTAAGTTTCACTTAGCTACAGCAAAAAGAGGTTTTGGGCTGCTTTCAAGAAAGCAGCCCAAAACCTCTTTTTTTATTTTAATTCAGCTTATGTACGCCAATCAGGAGATTGGCTGTCGGCAGTGCGTAGTCAGAGACTACGCCCAACAAGGGTAACGCATAACAAGGGTATGGGAACAACAAGGATATAGGATTCCATTTACGCATTCCCAGTTCCAGCCTTTCGCTTGAGCGCCTAGAGTTCGACGACCTGTGAGCGGCAGCGAAGCAGGTGAGGAGAAATCACAGCGCGAGGGCGGAAGGCGGGGCCTCGCGGCCGTGAGCGCTTATCGCCTAAAATGAAACAACATAGCACTTGCACCCACACAATAAGCAGACAAGCCTAGGGAACAGCAAACTACGTGCACTGACCCCAAACAGCGTTCCACGCTTACTTTCCATAAAATAGACCAAAAAGAACTAGTCAATCCTATTCGTCCGCTGCCGCAACACAAAATCAGCGAGCACCAACGCTGCCATGGCATCTACAATCGGCACGGCCCGTGGCAACACGCAAGGATCATGACGGCCTTTGCCCTGCAAGGTTATTTCCTGGCCGCTTTGGTCGATGGTGCTTTGCGGCTGCAGAATAGTAGCTACCGGCTTAAAGGCCACTTTGAAGTAAATATCCTGCCCGTTAGAGATACCACCCTGAATGCCGCCGGAGTGGTTGGTGCGGGTTTTCACCAGACCATCGTCATCGGTATAAAAGACGTCATTGTGCTGGGAACCGTACATGCTGACCCCGGCAAAGCCACTGCCGTATTCAAAGCCTTTTACGGCGTTGATGCTGAGCATGGCCTTGCCCAATTCGGCGTGCAGTTTGTCAAAAACCGGTTCTCCTAAACCCGCCGGAACGCCTTTGATCACGCAGGAAACCACGCCGCCCACCGTATCTAGTTTGTCGCGGGTTTCTTCAATGAGCTGGATCATGGTCTGGGCAGTCTCTGGGTGCGGACAACGGACAATGGTACTGTCTACCTGGCTTAAATCTAGTTGGGTGTAATCTGCCGGGGCGAAGATGTTGCCCACCTGTGACACATACGCGGTAATCTGAATGCCTTGCAGCGCCAGAAACTTTTGGGCCAATACTCCGGCAGCAACGCGCGCCAAGGTTTCACGGGCAGAGCTTCGGCCGCCGCCACGGTGGTCACGGGAGCCGTACTTAGCGGTGTAGGTGTAGTCTGCGTGCGACGGGCGGTACGCGTTTTCTATGTGCGAGTAGTCATGGCTTGCCTGGTCTTTGTTGAAGACGGCCAGCGTGATGGGCGTGCCCTGAGTTTGCCCGTTAAAGATGCCCGAAAGAATCTGCACCTGGTCTTTCTCGTCGCGGGGCGTAGTGATCTTGGATTGGCCGGGACGTCTTCGGTCCAGCGCGGCCTGAATTTCTTCTATGGTGATCGGTAATCCGGCGGGGCAGCCGTCTACTATTACGCCCACGGCCGTGCCGTGCGATTCCCCAAAAGTGGTGATCCTGAAAAGGGATCCATAAGTATTACTCATTTTCGCTTCAGTATGAAGATAAACAAAGCCGCGCCCAGCATGATCCCCAGCACCACATTGGTGTACAGGCGCACTTCCCTAAACTGGTCTATGCTAATCAGCTCATTGCTTTCTGTGGCGGCAATATTGTAAAAATCGCCCACATCTTGTGCCCTGATAAAACTATTTTGGTCTTCCTGCCCCCGCACCTGCACCGTGACAGAAGGCTTGAGGGTGTCATAGCGGGCGGTGACAGGATTGAAAAACACCCACTGGAACAACTCATTCAACGGAAACTGACCAGCCTGCCGCCCTACTATAAAATACCGGAACGTCTTACTGCCCACCACCCTGCTCTGGGATATCTGCTGGTTCTGCCTAATCTCTGGGGAATAGATTTCCAGCTCGCTGGAAGCATGCAGGCTCTGCGGCGAAGGCAGGGTTCTGATGTTTCCTTCGCCTTGCACTTGAAAGTGGTAGACCAGATTCTGGTTCAGGGAAATAGTTCTGCGGGAAAGCTGCTCTTCTAACCGGAACACGCCCACGGCCACCTGGTCGCGCAACGGGTGGGGCGGCAGCGCTTTTACAACTACTTCTCGACCTTGGGCCGAATATGCCTTGATTTCCGGCAGACGGTTTTGGGAAAGCAGAGAAGGATTCTTCGCGACCTTGTATTTGGTCATTTTCAGGTTTACCGTCGGAAAACGGAGTGGCTGCGGGGTAAGGGGGAATAAGACTGCTTCGTATAATTTATAGCGGGTGAATGCCTTTTCCCCAATCTTGATTTTCTCGGGCTGAATTTCCTCCTGCTGCACGGTTTCTTCCAAGGCACTCCGCTGCTTCAGTTGCTGTACAATGGTTTCTATCTGGGTTTCGAACTGAAAAAAATCAAGCAGTCCCAAATCTGTGTCGGCTATGTAAAACCAGAGCGAAACGGGTACTGCTTCGCCCACAAATACTCTTCCTTTGGGCACGTGCAGCGTGAGAAATGCATTCTCTTTTACGTCTACAAATTCTGGTGCCGCAGTAGTAAGTGGCGAGGTGGCTAGGCTGTCTTTGGGAGTCACGCCTGTAGGAAGTGTAGGGACAACTTTTACTTTGACCCCGGGGGCGGCCACACTTTTACCGTCTACCAACAGGGAGAAAGGCTTTACCACTACCTCTCCTTCGCGCAGAGGGGCATATTGCTGCGTGAGCGTGTACACCACAGATTTTCTGGTGCCTCTGGTAATGGTGGTGGTGAAAGATTTCTGGGTGCTTTTCTGCAAACCCTCAATCTCCGGGAAACCTTCTACTTTGGCTGGCCGCTTGTCCGGCGATTTTAGGGAGATAGTAAAATACTGATCTATGGGAATGATGGTGGGGCCATATTCTATAGCATGGTTCTGCGCGTTGCCCAAGGCAGCCCAGCAAAAGAAGCATAGAAAGAAAATGACGGCCTTTTTCATCTGTTTTTCTCAAAACGGCCCTAAAACGGCCGCTCCCAATGCTTGCAAAAGTACGAATATCCTACCAGTGCTCTACCCTCTCTCCAGAATAGAAAAGCCAGCTCAAAAAGAAATATGTAAATTTTTTCTCTTCCTCTGAAATCCAGTACCATAGAAGCCGTCGTAGGTCTCGCTAATTCCGCCGGTTCACGCGGGCGGCGTTGCGCTTATCTGGGTGCCTACTGGACCTGGGAAGTAGAAATTGTTTCATCTTCAATTCTAAAACTATGGCAAAAAACACAAAGTCAATTCCTGAGCAGGAACTATTGCAGGGATTGAAAAACCCCTTAAACCGACGTTCTTTCCTTCAGTACACCGGAGCTGGTGTAGCCGTCTCGGCGCTGCTGCTGGCTGGCTGCGATGACGACGATGACATCACGGACACCAACATGACCGGTGGTGTAAACCTGGGTTCAGGAGATGTAGGCATTCTGAACTACGCCTATGCCCTGGAACAATTAGAGGCCGCTTTCTACACCGCAGTGGTGGCGCTGCCTAACTTCTCAACCCTGTTCACCAGCGCTGTGGAGAGACAAGTGCTCACCGACATCAGAAACCATGAAGTGGCGCACCGCGAGTTCTTCAAAGCCGCTATTACCAGTGCCGCCGCCAACCAAATCATCCCCAGCTTAACTCCTAACCTTCCGGCCAGCGCCTTGGCCAGCCGTGCCTCTATTCTGGCAACCGCCAAAACATTTGAAGACTTAGGGGTAGCCGCATACAATGGAGCCGGTAAACTGCTCACCAGCGCTACTTTCTTAGGCATTGCCGGTAAAATCGTTTCAGTAGAAGCCAGACACGCCGCTGAGATCAGAGACATGATTGAGAATGGAACCTTCGCCAGCGGCGATTCAGGAATTATCTCCGGCCGCATGATCGTGGACGCGAATGGGCTTGACGTAGCCTTAACTCCTATGCAGGTATTGGCTGCCGCCCAGCCTTTCATCAAGGAAACCATCAACGGAAGCAATTTACCTACTACCTAATCATTAGAAAGCCATGAACATTTTCAATATACTCAAAGAAGTAGAGCAAGTAGATCCAGAAATTTTTGACCGTCTGGATCCGCGGAGAGCCGTTTTCAAGCACTTTGGAGGCTTTGGTAAAAAGTTAGCCGCTGCCGCTATTCCGGTGGCGTTCGGCTCCATGCTGAACAAAGCTTACGGACAAACCACTACCCCTGCGGTAAGAGACGTGCTGGAGTTTGCCCTTAAGCTGGAAAACCTGGAATATTATTTCTACCTGCGTGCGGCGGCTACCAACATCTTCCCTTCGGCGGCCGGTAAAACAGCCTTCGGTGTGATCAGAGATCATGAACAAGCGCACGTGGCTTTCCTGCGTTCTGCCATCAGCGGCTTAGGAGGTGCCGCCCCTACTACCTACACCGATGCTAATTTTGATTGGACGGCCAAAGGTGCTTTGGGCACTGCCACCTTCACGGACTATGCTACTATGTTGACGGTAGCGCAAGCGTTTGAAGACACCGGCGTAAGAGCTTACAAAGGCGCTGCCCCAGCATTGATAAGCAATGACGCCGTACTGCAGGCAGCTTTGCAGATTCACTCGGTAGAGGCCCGGCATGCCGCCCATCTTCGTCGGATGCGCCGTGATATGGCCAATGGCGTAGCCGGGTTAAAGCCTTGGATCACCATGAACAATAGTAACGGCGTACCATTCCAGGCAATTTATAGCGGAGAGGAATTAACCACTCAGGCTAACGTAAACTTGGTAGGTACTTTTGGCGGAATAGCTATTGATGCCAATGCAGCTTCTGAAGCTTTTGATGAGCCTTTGACCGTTGCTCAGGTAACTGCTATTGTAACTCCTTTCCTAGCATAATTTTGCTGTGTTTCAATAAAAAAGGGGCCGTTTAAATAAAACGGCCCCTTTTTTATTGAAACACAGCAAAATGCATATAAATAATCAGCTATTTTATATAAAGATGGGAATTAAAAGGTGCATATTTACGTATACAGCATAACAAACCAATATTAAATCAAATTACATCTTTAAAAAGTCATGTTAGAATACGTGAAGTTGATCTTAGACAAAGTAAGTTTTGACTCTGGTTTATTTGAAAAGGAATTACACAAAAACATACGTCTGCTGCTGCACTCTGAGTTAGAGGTGTTACGCGACTGGTGCTACACCCGCTTCGCAGATGCTTACCATCCCATCTTAGACAAGGTCTTCGGATACATGCTGGTTGCCTGAGTCGGCGGTGGGTTGGTTGGCTACAAAACGCAGATTACGCGTTAGCCCTTCATACCCCGTGCGTTTTACCGCCGATTTCCTGAAAATAGCCCCGAAAACTTCCTGCGTAATTTCTGCCCAGTCACCTTTGGAGAGGTGGAGCAGTTCGGCATGGGGAGCAAACGCTGGTTCTTTATGGGCTTTGCTGAACCGGTTCCAAGGGCAAACATCCTGGCAGATGTCGCAGCCGAAGACCCAATTCCCGAACTTGCCCTCCACTTCCTGCGGAATCTGGTCTTTCAGTTCTATGGTGAAATAGGAGATGCACTTGCTGCCGTCTACCACGTAAGGCGCCGAAATGGCGTCTGTGGGGCAAGCATCCATGCATTTGGTACAGGTGCCGCAATAGTCTTTGATGGGTCCATCGGGTTCCAGTTCCAGGTCCAAAATGAGCTCCGCGATGAAAAAAAAGCTACCCACGCCGGGCCTGATGAGGTTGCTGTTCTTGCCTACCCAGCCCAAACCGCTTTTCTTCGCCCACACCTTGTCCATGACCGGTGCCGAGTCCACAAACACCCTGCCGCCTACTTCGCCAATCTCTTCCTGAATAAACTGGAACAGCGTCTTAAGTTTGTCCTTAATCACGAGGTGGTAATCCTGCCCGTATGCGTACTTGGAGATTTTGAATGTGTCCTCGGGTTGGGTTTCCTCCGGAAAGTAATTCAGCAACAAACTCACCACCGATTTCGCCCCGTCTACCAGAAGGCGCGGGTCCAGGCGTTTATCGAAATGGTTGGCCATGTAGTGCATCTGGCCGTGCATGTTCTGGTTGAGCCAACTCTCCAGCCGGGGTGCTTCCTCTTCCAGAAACTCCGCCTTAGACACGCCGCAGTACATAAACCCCAGTTTCTGGGCTTTCTGCTTGATGAGTTGCGTATGTCTGGGCGCGAGGTTGAACATGGTAAGTTGGACGATGAACGTTTCTGAAGAACAAAATTGGCGGAAAAGAATTTCAGTTAGCGCATTATTTCTGCTTTTGCCCTGATTTCGCTAAATCAGAGGCAAAAGGGCGCTCTGCTACAAATTGCTATAGGGTGATTTGGATTCGGGCAGTCTTCTACAAACCAAACTTCCACGGCTATGCACAAACCCATCTTTACCCTAGTATTCCTTCTGCTGGCTTTTGCTTCCCAAGCCCAAGAAAGTAAAACAGTTTCTGCTCCACAGGGCGAAACTACGCCAAAAACATTTCGGCCTAACCAGGAATGGAACTACGCCCAGGCGTACCGAAGTGGCAATCTCCTGTACATTTCCGGCACGGTAGCCAGCGGCCCCATGGACAAGGCGATGGAGCAGGTTTACCGCACCCTGCAAGCAACGTTGAAACAGTATAACCTGGATTTCACCCATGTGGTGAAGGAAAACCTATACACCACCAACATGGAAGAAACGTCCAAACACAAAGACGTGCGAAAAAAAATTTACGGTACGCATACCCCGGCGGCCACGTGGGTGCAGGTGGTACGTTTGCTGGAGCCAACCACGGTACTAGAAGTGGAGTTGATCGCTGAAATCAAGAAAACAGAATAAGGCTGCCCTTACAGAAGAAAGCCCCAACCTAAATGGCCGGGGCTTCTTACCATTGTTTAGGCTGAAAATGCCTTATTACCTACTCCGCTTGGTCAAACAAGGTGCCGCTGCGCACGTGGTTGGGCGGAATTTTACCTAAGTGGCGGTACGCCGCTTCGGTGGCTTCCCGGCCCCGGCTGGTGCGTTTGATGTAACCTTCCTGAATCAGGAACGGCTCGTAGACTTCTTCAATGGTTTCGGCTTCTTCGCCGCAGGCCGTGGCTATGGTCGAAAGCCCTACCGGACCACCTTTGAATTTGTCAATGATGGTGCTCAAAATGCGTTTGTCCATCTCGTCCAGACCGTTGTGGTCAACGTCTAGGGCATTCAGGGCGAACTGGGCAATCTCTACGGTAATGGTACCGTCGCCTTTAATCTGGGCGAAGTCACGGGTCCGGCGCAGCAGGTTGTTGGCAATACGCGGCGTACCCCGGCTCCGGCGGGCAATCTCAAAAGCAGCATCCTCATAAATAGGCGAACCCAGAATCTCCGCAGAGCGCTGAACAATGGAGGTCAACAGTTTGGAATCATAGTACTCCAAACGGGCATTTATCCCGAAACGCGCGCGCAACGGCGAGGTCAACAGCCCCGACCGGGTGGTAGCGCCAATCAACGTGAACGGGTTCAAAGAAATCTGCACCGATCGGGCATTAGGGCCCGAATCCAGCATGATGTCAATCTTATAGTCCTCCATGGCCGAGTACAGGTACTCCTCCACAATGGGGTTCAAGCGGTGAATTTCGTCAATGAACAGCACGTCGTTCTTCTCCAGATTGGTGAGCAAACCGGCCAAATCGCTGGGTTTGTCCAGCACCGGACCAGACGTGATTTTTATGTTAGAACCTAGGGCATTGGCAATGATATGGGACAACGTGGTTTTCCCCAGGCCGGGAGGTCCGTGTAACAAAACATGGTCCAGCGCTTCGCCCCGCATAATGGCCGCCCCCACAAACACTTTCAGGTTATCTACCACCTTCGCCTGACCCGTGAAGTCGCTGAAGTCCAACGGCCGGAGGGCCTTGTCGTACTCCTTCTCGGCGGGAGAAAGGTGATCGGCAGAGCCGGTTAAATAGTCTTCTCTCATGGTAATTTCTCTTAGCGTAGAAAGCAAAGATTCTGCTGTAAAGATAACACATCACGCGCGAAAAACGCTCCAAAAGGACAAGCAAAGCAGTATCTTTTTACTATTGTTTTTATCAGAAATCTTGTATTTAGCTAACCTACTTAGCCCCATTATTTCTACCCTACTCTCCTAAAATCGCCCCAGAAACAAGAAAGGCAGCTACGTTTCCGCAACTGCCTTTTTATAGTTAACAACTAATTACTAACAGCCAGCAACTACTTAAACGCCTGAATACCGGTAATATCTGCTCCTGTGATGAGCAGGTGAATGTCATGGGTGCCCTCATAGGTAATCACGCTTTCCAGGTTCATCATATGGCGCATGATGGGGTACTCGCCGGTGATGCCCATGCCGCCATGGATCTGCCGGGCCTCGCGGGCTACATGCAGGGCCATGTCTACGCTGTTGCGCTTGGCCATAGAAATCTGCTGGGTGGTGGCTTTGCCTTCGTTCTTGAGCACGCCCAAACGCCACACCATCAATTGCGCCTTCGTGATTTCGGTCACCATTTCGGCTAGTTTTTTCTGAATAAGCTGGAAACCGGCGATGGGCTTGTCAAACTGGATGCGCTGTTTGGCATAGTTCAGGGCAGATTCATAGCAGTCTATGGCTGCGCCGATGGCTCCCCAGGCAATGCCGTACCTTGCCGAGTCTAGGCAGCCCAAAGGTCCTCTCAAACCATCCACGTTAGGCAGCAGGTTTTCTTTGGGCACTTTCACGTTATCAAACACTAACTCACCGGTGGTAGAGGCGCGCAAACTCCATTTGTTGTGGATTTCGGGCGTAGAGAAACCTTCCATGCCACGTTCCACAATGAGCCCTTTGATGCGGCCTTGCTCATTTTTGGCCCAGACCACCGCTACCTGGCACTCCGGCGAATTAGAAATCCAGAGCTTGGCCCCGTTGAGCAGGTAATGGTCGCCCATGTCTTTGATGTTGGTCACCATGCCGCCGGGGTTAGACCCAAAATCAGGCTCCGTCAGTCCGAAACAACCCAGCCATTCGCCGCTGGCGAGCTTGGGCAGATATTTCTTGCGCTGCTCCTCAGAACCGTAGGCGTAAATAGGGTACATCACCAAAGAACCTTGCACCGAGGCCGTAGACCGCATACCCGAATCGCCGCGCTCAATCTCCTGCATGATGATGCCGTAACTGATATAGTCCAACCCACCGCCGCCGTACTCCTCCGGAATAGTAGGGCCGAACGCACCCACGTCTCCAAACTTAGGGACAATCTCAGACGGGAAATGTGCGTCCTGGGCCCACTTCTCAATATTGGGAGAGATTTCACGGCGCACGAAGTCGCGCATGGTCTGCCGGATGAGTTTGTGCTCGTCAGTGAGCAGGTCGTCTATGTTGAAATAATCTGGGGCGCTGGAGTTATCTGTAGCCATAGGTGAATGAAATGCCATTACTGTCTATTTCCAAACTTAGCAAGAAACCCCGCCCCCGCCAACACTTGTTCGCAAAACCTTTCGCAACATTGATTGCACTTGCTGTTTTGGACGTGTTTTGACTGGAATAGGCAAAAAATGTACACCTAAATACACATGGTTCAAGTTTTCAACTTGGACCTACGCTCTATGGCGCGGAAGTTACTTCCGTGCCTTGCCAATGCTTTCGCCTCATAGAAGTAATTCCGCTGCCGCTGTTCTGGGTTTATCAATCCGAAAAAGCCGGAGGGCCTAAGCATAGGACGTATTTTTGAGGCTTTCGCCTCATGGAAGTTGCAAACTTCCGGACATTGTAGGTCCAAGTTGAAAACTTGGACCATGCTTGCTGGTGAAGGAAGCAGCCTTATTTTCAAAAGAAACTTTGCTCATAAACGGAAATCCCCTGCCTCACGTGGCAAGGGATTTCTGTTTATGGACTGTTTTTACAGAAACGGCTTAGAAACGCAGGCTTATCTGGGCCATGAAGTTGCGAGGGGCCTGCGGGAAGTAGTTGTTGTAGCTGTAGCGGGTGGCATCACCGGTGTAATACTCAGAGAAGGTATAGCCGTTGGCTTCGTATTCTTCATTGAGTACGTTGTTCACCAGCAAGCCCAGTTCTACTTCTTTCATCCAATGGACGGGCCTGAAACGGTAAAACACGCGTACGTCTCCTACTTCATAAGGCTTCAAGCGACGGTCCTGGCTGGCGGTATTGTCCAGGAACTGCTCGCCCACAGTCTTGTATTGGAACTGGAACCGAAGACCAGTCAAAGGCTGCAACTCCAACTGGGTAGACGTGACTACGCTGGGCGAATAGGAAATCGTAGTCTCCTCATAGTTGTTGGTGACAATTTCATCCAGGTCATAGTCTTCGGTGTAGCGGTAGAGGGTCTCCCCGAAGTTCTGAATGCGGTTGCGGCTAACCGAAAGGTTGGTGGTCAAACGAGCGAATTCTCCTAAACCCAATCCGGCGGCCAGTTCCACACCGGTGCGGTAGCTTTCCGCGATGTTGGTTCTGAGCGGGGTGCCTACATCATTTACCTGGCCAGTGAGCACCAATTGGTCTTTGTAGTCCATGTAGAAATAGGTCAAATCGGCGGTGAGGCGCAGGGGCAAGCCCGTGAACTCACCCAATGGTTGGTTTAGGCGGTACCCGGCTTCGTAGTCTACCATGCGCTCGGCCTTGGCGCGGTCAGTGACCGGACGGTCGGTGAAATCGGAACGGGTGGGTTCGCGGTGCCCTACCGCTACCGAGGCGTACAGGTTGTGCGCGTTGGAAATAGCGTAGGTGATACCAGCTTTTGGGTTGAAGAATTCATAGTTGGCGCTGGTGGTCACGTCCCGCTGGTCATCGTCGGTGCCGCTGAGGTTGTAGTCTACGGTGCGCAATTGGAGATCCCCAAACAGACTTAGTTTCTCGGTGGCTTGCAGGGTGGCTTTGCCATACACGTTGAAATCGGTTTTGCGGGCATCTCCGTCATAGTACCGGTGACCGGGCCTGATGGTGGGGGCGTACTGCGCCCAAATCACCTCGCCAAAGTGCGCGCCTTGGTACCGGTTCCAGCCGCCGCCCAGCACGGCCGAAAGTTTGCCAGTGCCCTGGTACTGCAATGCGAAGGTGGTGCCGTAGAAATCATTGTCCAGCCATTTCTGGCGCACTAAGTCCGTTTCATTTACGGTAGTCCCGCCCACCGTTACCGGCGGGATGTTGTAATCTGCGAAGTCTTCGCCCGCCTTGTAGTTCTCATAGAAACCAAACCCGCGGGTATAGTGCAGGGCCGCATTCAGAGACAAAGCCCGGCTGAACTCATGGCCGTAATGCAATTGGTAATGGTACTGCTGATAATCATCTACCTCATTGCCATATGGCGTGTCCTCACCCATCTCGGTACCGGCCGAATTGTAGCGGCGGTTGGTTTTCAGGGTTTCCTCGTCTACCCCGTTCCAGGCTTGGTAGGTTTTCTCATGACCGCCAAAAATCACCACTTTCAGCAGGTCTTTGGTGCCGTAATACCCACCGGACAGATAGAACGATTTCAAATCTGAGCTGGCGCGTTCAATGTAGCCATCAGAGGAAAGGCGCGACAAACGGCCGTCTACCGCGAACTTTCCGCCTAGCAAACCGGTCCCAAACTGCACGTTGTTTTTCCAGGTGTTGTAAGAGCCGTAGGCATTGTCAGTGCGGGCATAGGCCTCAGGGCTGGCATCCTGGGTCTGTAAGTTCAGGCTGGCGCCGAAGGCTCCTGGTCCGTTAGATGAAGTGCCCACGCCGCGCTGAATCTGCACGTCCTGCAAGGAGGAAGCAAAATCTGGCATGTTCACGAAGAAAACGCCGTGGCTCTCGGCATCATTCACCGGAATTCCGTTCACGGTTACGTTGATGCGGGTAATGTCTGAGCCTCTGATGCGCATGCTGGTGTAGCCCACGCCGGCGCCGGCATCTGAATTAGTCACCAAAGACGGCGTGTTTTCCAGCAGATAAGGCAAATCCTGCCCGAAATTGCGGCTCTCCAGTTCCTGTTTGCCCACGTTGGTGTACGTGGTGCCGGTTCTTTCATTAGCACGAGTGGCCGTAACCAGAACTTCTTTGGTAGCCACGCTGGTGCGGGTAAGCGAAACCTCCACTGGCTGGGATGTTGGGACATTTACAGTTTGCGTGCCGGTTGCGTAGCCCAGGTAGCTTACCTGCAACGTGTACTCGCCGGCTGGCAAATTGGGGAAGGAGAAGCGGCCATCACTGGTGGTGGAGGTGGCGCGGTTGCCCGCAGAAAGGGTGACGGTACTTCCGGTAAGCGGATTTTGCGTGGCGGCGTCTACTACGCGGCCAGACAAGGTGTTCTGTGCCAGGGCAAACCAAGGCAGCAGGCAGCCCATGAGCAGGGCTAAAGCGTTTTTCATGTGAAAATTGAAAAAATAGATAAAACAACCAGGAGCCACCAGGGGCCGGTGCTCCCACTCTGTTTTGTTCCCTTGTTTTTCCCTTCGCCGGCATTACCCGGATCAGGTTCAATGGGTATGATCTCAGCCCGTTATCTTAAGGCACCCCTAAACTGAGGCAAAGCTACACCCGCCCTTTTTCAAAACCAACCGGCCTTCCGCTTTAAGTGAGATTTTTTTGCGTTGGGCCTCAACATAGGGGGGCTACCGTACGTTGAACAAAATGAACCGCTTACCTAGTGTGGATGTGATGTGAGACTTTTAATTCATCAAGATGTATGATGATCGTATACTCTTTGGTTATGTTTGCCTTAATCGCTTTTTTGGCACTAGCCCCCCGTAAAAGAATTAGCGTACCCCCGCAAGATGACAGTGACGATGACGGCGGCGAACCCCTCAATGATGGTTTACCCGATCTGGACCTTCCACCAGGCATTTGCCTGCCCATTAATGACTGGGAACCCGATTACAACCGGTCAGTAGCGAAAACTACTTTGTAGCCGTAACCTACCGGCCTGAATTGCCAAAGCCCGGAAGCATGGTCTGAGAACCAAGCTTCCGGGCTTTTACTTTGGGGTGGAGAATTGACTTGTGAACGGTTAGGTAACTGTGCGCCGTTTCTATAAACGGCCTTGTACATGGTGCTATGGTTATGAATATGTACTGCTAAGTAATGATGTTTTATTAGTCAACAAAGGTTTCCTTTATAACCTGTTTACATGCAGCTATTTCAGAGGAATTTAGTTGCCCCAGATTTTTAACAATCCTAGTTTTATCAATCGTCCTTATTTGATCTATCACTACCCAGCCAGTTTGATTGTTATGTTTCACTTTTACGCGAGTTGGGTACATACGGCTTTTTGTAGTCATAGGGGCAATCACTACCGTTCTAAGGTTATTGTTCATCTCATCAGGTGAAATAACTACACAAGGTCTGGTCTTCTGAATTTCACTTCCAATGGTAGGATCAAGATTCACCAGCACAATCCCGTATTGATTTACGTCCATTCCTCAAAGTTCTCTTCATCAAACACATCATTGAGCAAAAGTTGGTCATCATCATTTTCATGCATTTTCTTGAAAGCTTTGTCCCAACCTTTTCTTGGCTCTTCAACCGGCTTCAATATAATCTGCCCTTCTTCCAAAATCAGTTCAACCTTGTCTTTGATGTTGTATCTGTCTAGAATGGACTTACTCAACCGAAGCCCCTTTGAATTTCCTATCTGAATAATTGACACTTCCATAGCACATGAACGTTAATGTAATTACAAAGTTATTACATTAACGTTCAGATTGAAGTCGAAGTTCTATTAATTTTAATCAAAGGTAATAGTAAGATTAAACAAGGTGAAAGTCTATGGGCAGAAGGCTGATATGTGAATACCGTAACCTCCTTTTCGCAAAAAAAAACGGTCAGCACCAATTAGGCGCTGACCGTTTTCTTTTACCCGAAGGAAGCGCAATTACTTCTTCGCAACGGCTTCTTCTTTGGCTACTAATTCAATGTTCAGTTCCACGTCGTCCTGAATGGCTTTGTCGCCCAGGTTCTCAAAGAAGTTGCCAGACCGGAATTTAATGTCCCACTTGGTGCGGTCAAACTTCAAGGTGGCTTTGGCGGTGGCTACGCCTTTTTTCACGTTCACCATGGCCGGGAAAGAGATCTGGTTCGTGATGCCTTTGATGGTGAGGTCACCGGTTACAATGTAGTTGGCGGTTCCGGCTTTCGCGTTCGCTTTGGGGGCCAGGTTGGTGACGGCGAACGTGGCGGTAGGGTTTTTAGCCACTGAGAAGAAATCATCAGATTTCAGGTGGTCTACTAATCGCTTGTTTGAACCTCCCTGCAGGTCGGTGTCTGTGATGGAGGTCATGTCCATGATGAACGTACCACCCCTAAACGCCGCCTTGTCCATCAATAAGGTGCCGCTGGCCAACGTGACGTTGCCCGTATGCTCCCCTCCCACTTTACGGCCAATCCAGGTGATTTTGCTTTCCGCAGGAATAACTTTGTACGTCTGGACGGCATACGCTACCGTGTTTTTAGGTGCCGTTGCTTTCTCTGGAGAGCCCGGTGCCACCATGGTAAAGGCAGAAACCCCTATGGCAGCCGCTACCATAAAGGAGAGTAACATTTTTTTCATGGGATAACGCGTAAATGGTTTAGTAGTAAATGGTTGTAAAACGGTATAAGGTAAGTAAAATTAACTTCTGATCTTATCCAGGAGCACATTTAATTGTTCGGCCTCTTCCTGGGTTAATTTATTAAGGCCGGTATAGCCTTCGTTGCCCAAGGCATCCATCTGCTGCAAGAGGTCAAGGCCTTTGTCTGTGATGAGGATGTCTACGGTGCGCCGGTCTGTGGGGCACTGCTTGCGGGTCACCAGTTCTTTGGCTTCCAGTTTGTCTACAATGCGCGACGCGTTAGAGGTTTTGTCCAACATGCGGTCAATGAGCAGGTTCACGGTGGCCGGCTTGGGGTGTTGGCCGCGTAAAATGCGCAACACGTTGTACTGCGGCAACGTGACACCGAAGGACTTGAACATGGCAGATTGCCTCTGCTCCAACCAGTTTGAGGTAAACACTACGTTTATGTACGACTTCTGGTAAACGTCTTTGAAAACACTCTGCTTTATTTCTTCTTCAATCTTCATGGTTAAACTTCCAACGTCTGGGGGATACTCAAATATATGTTTCTACCGCAAAACCAGCAACTTAGCTAACGCCTTTCTGCTGGCTGCCCCAAAGATACCACCAACATCTCACTTCCTTCGTGCGTATTGCCCGTTAAACTACCTCACTAGGCAAATGACAGACTTTTTTCTGGTTTCATGGGCAGAGTTATTTTCCAGCCCAGAAAACATGATCAGGTACGGCGGCCTTACGCTCATCCTTATTGTGGTTTTTGTGGAAACGGGCCTCCTCATCGGCTTGGTTATTCCTGGCGGCGACTCCCTGTTGCTGGCAACCGGCCTTTTGGCTGGCGCAGATGTGCTGGAGGTGCCGCTGGTGGTACTTCTGGCCAGTATGACGGCCGCCGGAGTGGCCGGGGACTTGCTTGGCTTTTCCATTGGCCGCAAAATGGGCAAAAGGCTGTACCACAAAGAAGACACCTGGTACTTTAAACGTAAAAACCTGGATCGCGCCGAAAAGTTTTACCGCGACAAAGGCAAGCTGGCCATTGTGCTGGGCAAGTTTGTACCCGTGGTGCGTACGTTCAACCCGCTGTTGGCCGGCGTAACGGGCATGACGCTGGGCCGGTTCCTGCTGCTGAGTTTTATAGGCACCACCCTCTGGATTTGCTCTCTGGTACTGGTCAGCTACTACCTGGGGCAGCAGTTTCCGCAGATGAAAGACTACTTGCATTACGCCATACCGGTCATCATTATTTTATCCATCATACCAGGTGTGATCCAGTACCTGAAAGAGCGGAAAAAGGAACAGAAAGCGTAAACTGTCTGTGGCACCCGCTTTTGGGCTGTTTTCAGGAAAACATCGTATAAATACCAATTCAACTGAGATACAAATGGGAAAACGTTTCATGTTAGCGGCCGGTCTGTTGCTGGGGATTTTCTTCTTTCCCACGTTAGCCCAGGCCCAGAATGCGACGGTGGGCAAAAGTGCGAGCGGCCGCACCATTACCACCAGCGTTACCCCCTTACGGGCGGGCATGGTCATGCGCAACGGCAAAGTGGTGGAGGTAAAAGGGAAAGACTTCACGCCCCTGTCCCAGGCCAGAACCTTCCCCAATGGTGCCACGCTGCAACCCAACGGCTCTTTTAAAACCGCGGGCGGAGAAATAATTCAGTTAAACGAAGGCGACCATGTAGACCTCAAAGGCACCTTCCACCGTTCTGTAGTGGTTACGAAAAGCAGCACGACCCTCTCCGGCGACACGGCAGGTTTGGGCAAACAACTGCTGCAAGCCCAAAAGATGAAAGACCGCCTCCGGCTCTTGCAGGAAAAACAACGTGTCCTTCAACAAAAAACCGATCTCCTGCAGAAAACAGTCCAGAACAAACCCGCTCAAACCGAACTGAAGAAATTGGACGCTGACTTGGCCAAACTCCAGCAACAACTTGCCGCAGAGGGCAATAAACAATAACTCACGTTCCACAAGGCCTCGCCTCGGCTATTTTAACTTGCCAATCACTGACCTTATACTAAAAGCACAGACTTCCTATTAAAGTGAGCATTCCCGCTATGTTTGGGGGCTGTTTTGCAGAAAAGAGGTTGGATACACAAAAAGACGGTGGTGTTTTGAAAGTCCCTTTGTTAATATCTCGAAAGAAGCGGGAGTGGGTTGGTCTTTCAGGGGACAGACCAAGGAGAGGAAATAGTTAGCGGCTGAGGACAATAAAGTAATGTTCATCTTGCGCTTCGGCTGCTTTAGGCGGGCAGGAAGCTGTGTGTAAACCATTATCTAACTTTTCGGCCTTAGGCCGAGTCTTCTGTTGCTTTTCATCTGCTTTATGCCCTTCTGCTAGTGGTTATGCCGTCACTTACCGGAGGGCTTTTTGCGTGCGTCAATCACCTAATAACCGGTAATGGTATTTATAGTACAAGACGCATATGTTACGTAGGCGGGCGTTGCAGCTCTTCTGATAAAACACTAATTAACAGACTACTATCTTATAAAACAAAGGATATGACTATTTAAATATTAGAATTAGTGTTTATACCTGTTTTAATGGTAACAATAGAATTTTCCATAGCCTTTCAGATTTGCTCCCGTAAACAGCTGTAGTTAAAACTTTAATTACTTCCATTTACTATGAAAAAATCTAACCTATGGATGCTCGTTTGGGCACTATTAGTAAGTACCGCTTTTGTTGCTTGTGACGACGATGATGACGATGCAATGGATCAGGATAGAACCCGCGTTGCTACCTTCTTCCAGAACGCTGCCCAAAGCGACATGTTTGAGATCACCACGGGGCAAATGGCGAAAGTGAAAGGCTCTACCGCCGATGTAAGAACATTTGGAGATATGCTAATAGCCGACCACACCACGTCTTCCCAGAAAATCATGAACATGGCAGCGCAACGGAACATCACGCTGTCTACCACGGTCCCAGCTCCCAAAAAGGCCATTATTGACCGTTTAACCGGAGAGTCTGGCGTAACCTTTGACAAAGACTTCGCCACCGTTCAGGTACAGGCGCACCAAGAAGCCATCACCTTGTATGAAACCGCCGACAGAGAAATCATGGATACGGAGGTGCAGACATTCATTGACGCCACTTTGCCCATCCTGCGTATGCACTTGCAACATGCCCAGACCTTGAAAACCAAGGTAGACGCAATGTAGAAAATCAGCCTCTTATAAAAAAAGCCACCTGTTTAAGAATAGCAGGTGGCTTTTTTTATGCAGAAAAAATGGGCTCTTTTCAGGCTGTTTTCTGAAAATGAGCCTCAAAATGCCTTTTACATGTTACGGCTGTTCTACGGGGTACAACCTTCCGGCTTCTTCGCGCACCAATTGGAAAGGCTCGTCTTTCACTACCAACATACCGTCCAGATCCAATAGGTTTACGCCGTGGGCGAGTTGCAGGGCAGACCAGATAGCCATGGAGGTTTCCATCATGCAGCCAATCATGGTTTTCAGGCCCAAAGCCCGGGTCTTTTGCAGAATAGCCAGCCCGTTCAGGTAACCGCCCGCTTTCATGAGTTTCATGTTTACCCCGTGGAACTGCTGCTGCAACAAATCCCAGTCGGCGTGGTCCGTCACAGATTCATCGGCGAAGAGGTCATAGGGTGAGCGTTTCTTCAGGTACAGGTATTCTTCCTCCAGAGCAGACGGCATGGGCTGCTCAATCATGAGGATGGGGTATTTCTTGAGGCCTTCAAAAAAGCGCATGAGGGAATCTGGGTCTTGCCAGGCTTCATTGGCATCTATGATAAGGCCCTGCGAGGTGGCTTTGGTCACTTCAGACAGCATGTCCAGTCCGCTTTCCTGGTTTACTTTCACTTTCAGGTACTCAAACCGCTGTAGTCCGTGCTCTTTGGTGAACGTTGCAATCTTGCCGGGGTCCATAATGGGGTAAGAATACGCCGTAGGGGCCGAGGTCACCGGTTGCACGCCCAGAAATTCGGCGACGGTCTGCCCGTTCTTGCGGCACAGGTAATGGACAAAGGCAGATTCTATGGCAAACCGAAGGGCCGGCAACACCGGGTGCAGGCGTAGGAGGTGCTGCAGTTCTTCTATGGAACCAATCTGGTCTAACCCGTTGGCCTGCAAGGTCTGGAACTGCTCCTGTAGCAAGATGGGGGTTTCGCCGTAGCGGGTGTTGGGGGCGGCTTCTCCCCTGCCTTGTACGCGCTCATCGCCTACGGTGACAAAAAGGTTGGTCTTCACATCTGAGGCGTTGCGGGAGATTTTCCAGGTATAGCGCAAGGTGAGGTCCCGGGCCTCCAAATTCCATAGTAGCATAGTAAAGGGTAGCGTTTGCGAGCCTCAAGTGTACTAAAAAAGATGCAAAGGCCAATAAAAAACGTGTTTTTGGCGCAACTTCCAAAAAACGGGCAGAGAACAGGTTCCTTGTTTAGGAACCGGGATAAAAAACTATATTTGTAGACTCCAACATCTTAGCCGATCTAATCGGTTAGCGATTCAAACAAACCTAAACCTCTCCTTTTCCCTTTCGCCAGGGGAAAAGAGCATATCTTTTGTATGAAAAAAACCACGCTTGCCTTAGTGGCTTTTGCGATACTTACCGTGGCCATTGTGCTCACGCTGTGTCAGAACTATGGAATTGTAGCCCTTCCGGAAGTTGCGCTCACGGCCGTTCGCTGGATTGGGATTGCGGTACTCGTCTTGTTTGCCACCCGTAAAAAGTCATTGACTACCTGGATTCTGGTGAGCATGGTCATTGGGGCCGAGATTGGCTACAGTTTCCCGGCCTTCGCCTCTGGCCTGAACGTTTTAAGCAAGGTTTTCCTGAAAATGGTGAAAACCGTCATCGCGCCGCTCGTTTTCGCGACGCTGGTGGTGGGTATTGCCGGTCACTCCAACCTGAAACAGGTGGGCAAGATGGGCGTGAAAGCCTTGTTGTACTTTGAGATTGTGACCACTATAGCGCTGTTCATTGGCTTGGCCGCCATCAACATCAGCCGTGCCGGAGACGGGATTGTGCTCAAAGGGCAAACCAGCAATGAGATTACCGCGCCGCCCGCGCAAACCTGGCAAGACATTGTTTTGCACATATTCCCTGAAAACATCGCTAAATCGGTGGCTGAGGGGCAGGTGTTGCAGATTGTGGTGTTTAGCGTACTCTTCGGGATTGCGCTGGCCATGCTGAACGAGCGCAAGCGCCGTCCGTTGCTGGAAGTGACCGAGAGTTTAGCGGAGACCATGTTCAAGTTCACCAACATCATCATGCTCTTCGCCCCCATCGCCGTGGGCGCGGCCATTGCCTACACCGTAGGACACATGGGCTTCGGGATTCTGGTGAACCTCTTCAAGTTGCTGGCTACGCTGTACGTTGCCCTCATTGCCTTCCTGTTGCTGGTGTTGCTGCCGGTGGCCCTCCTCTTCCGGATTCCCATTAAAATGTTTGTGAACGCCATTGCGGGTCCGGTATCCATTGCCTTTGCTACTACCAGCTCAGAAGCGGCCTTGCCGAGGGCCATGGAAGCCCTGGAATCTATTGGCGTGCCGCGTAAGATTGTGGCGTTTGTGATGCCCATGGGCTACAGCTTCAACCTGGATGGTTCTACTCTGTATCTGTCACTGGCGTCTATCTTTGTGGCGCAGGCCGCCGGTATTGAAATGCCCTGGGAGCAGCAGTTGCTGATGGTATTTACGCTCATGCTCACCAGTAAGGGAATTGCCGGAGTGCCGCGCGCCTCTTTGGTGATCTTGCTGGGAACGGCTGCCTCCTTCAACCTGCCGGTAGAGCCTATCTTCATCATTCTGGGTATTGACGAACTCATGGACATGGCCCGTACCTCGGTGAACGTGATTGGAAACTGCCTGGCAACGGCCGTTATTGCCCGTTGGGAAGGCGAGTTTGTGGACCTGGATGCCCCACGTGCCCTAGAGACGATTTAACTTGATAAGTTTTCTCCACAGATATCTTTTACGCGGCTATCCTCGTTCTTCATCTGTGATGATTTCGTTTTTAACTGCTTTAAAATTACCCTTGAAGATGCATTTTCGTTTCTTGTTTCTTGCATTCATGGCCCTGGGGGTGCTTTCCTGCTCCCGGAAAACCACTTCTACTGGAGAGCAATCCGGCTATTCAGAGGCTGGGCAAACCGGTCTTGACCAGCATTTAAACCGTGAGGAAAAAAACGCCGCCGGTACTGAGAATATCCTGATCGGCCCTAGCAATCGCGTAGCCTACGAAAGTGAACCGTACAGTAAGTGGTTTCACCCCGCTTACCAACGGTACACGCCCAACCCCAAGATCATGGATGAATTGCAGCCGCTGCTGGAGAATGTGTCTATCAAAGCCTACACCGGCAGCTGGTGCATGGACAGCCAGCGCGATTTACCACGTTTCTACAAAGTAGTGGACCAGGCGCATTTCCCGCATGCCCGTTTCAATGTGTATAACCTACGCGAAGACAAGACCAGCCCTAACGGTGAGGAGAAAACCGTCAATATCACTGCTGTTCCCACTTTCATCCTATACCGCGATGGCAAGGAAGTTGGCCGCATTGTAGAGAGTGCGTACCCAACCATTGAAATGAACATGCTCACTATTCTGAAGGGCACTCCAGCCAAGTAAGCTATTTATAATTAGATAACTCCTTGTAAAAGTAAAGTCTTCCCTCGCTCGCGTCCCGCGAGTGTGAGCT
>NZ_JBUDXA010000037.1:0-13872 GCF_054956755.1 Rufibacter sp. JT3400010
AGCGTACTTCTCGGGCGAGGCGCTCTCCTTCAGGAAGCTGTAGTAGTTGATGTCCTGCGCAATGAAGGCTTGCTTGAAGGAAAGTAAAGGTGTAGCCATGTAGTGTGAGTTATGAAGTACTTAATTCAAACGGCGTATTTTACCTTGATAAATGCCGCAATGCGTACTTTTATTAGCTGTAAAAAGGTGCCTGAAAGTCAGAAGGTATTTAGCTGGCAGACCTTTAGGGAGGATTCTTCCATTGGGCCGCTACGTATTCAGCCGTAAGCTGATCTAAACAGTGGCTTGCGGGTAATACAAAGAGGAGAATGGATTAAAGCACGGCTTCGCGTAGGGAGTATATACCACCCCTAGGTACTTTACGGGCTTGCTCTCATCCATTTTGTTTAAAAAGAAGTCAGTAGATAAGAGGTACTTTTGGACCAACTCGGTCACCATCTCTGACTTTTTGATATCTAGCCTTAAATAATAGATAGACTTAAGATTTACCTGGGCTCTTAAGCTTTCGTTTATATAGTGTGTTTCGAAGAAATCCTGCACAAACTGTTCAACTCCCTTTTTATCTAATTTCAGGTAGTGAAGTTCCTTCATGATGACTCCAACAGCTGCCTCCTGGTTGGAGGTGTACACATAACCAAGGCTGGGAAGCGTAATGAGTGCAGCTCCGGCCAGGCTTGTCAACTTCAAGAAAGATCTTCTGTTCATATTAACCTTCTTTCCCTTTTCCTCAATTGGAGAATCTTTCAGCAGTGTCATGGTAGTTCCTCTTTTAGTCTTCTTTTGATAAAACGCCCTTAAAAGCTTTTATCGGCGGCGTGCAGAGACAAAGCCGATAAAGTAAGGGTGGGGTTTGCTGGGGTGTAGGTGGTAAAGCTTCCGCTCCCCAGCACAAACAAGTTCCGGTACTGATGATGGATCAAATGGCTGTCTATCACTCCTTCTTCGGCGCTTTTGCCCATTCTGGTAGAGCCTAGAATATGTGCCTCAGACTCATAAGGCTCTGCAAACTCAATCTTTTCAACCGGCAAACAAGACAAAAGGCTGGGTAGCTTCGCTTTCATATTTTCTATGCCTCTCAACGCATAGTCTGAGGGACCCTTGAAATGTATGGCCGGTCTCATTCTGTCTGCAGTGGTAGCCACGTAATTATGAGCTTCGGGTAAGTCTTCAAATACCATCCGGAAGTTGGCAATCTGGCGCCATTTTCCCCGCTCTAACCTAAAGTATGGCGCATTATTAGACTCCATTAAGCACGCGGCAAAGTCCTTCCGGTGATCTCCGTCATACAGCATGTAGCCATTGGCGCTTACCCAGGTACTGCCTCCCACATTCTCCAGGTTATCTAGATACACAGAAGCTTGTAACCCTATTTGCTCTCCAATGCCTTTGCCAGTGAATGGGTTGGTGTCACCGGAGTTTAAGAGAATATTGGCGTTAAACATGGCATTAGTACCCAACGCAATGGCCTCGGCGGCCACATGGTATTCTTTGCCGTCCTTGAGGAAGTTGGCTTTTCTGGCCACATTCTGCTCCAAATCCAGGCTATACACCTGTGCACCGTACAGCAACTCTACGCGAGGGTCTTCATACACCCCCATATTTGAGTTCTCAATGGTGAACTTGGCGTTTACCGGGCACACATGGCAAACGGTGCTGGAGCAGCAAGCGCTTCTGCCATTGACCGCAACGCTGGCTCGGGCTGTAGGCTGATTGATATATAGACTCCCATACTCTTTATGCAGCATCCTGTCTACCGTGGAAAATACGTGCGGAGGCAGAGGGTAGGAGGCTTTTTTAGGAAAAGGAGTGATGGAAGGCCCTGAGATAGACATGATCTCTTCTACCTGTTCATAGTAGGGCTCCAACTCACTATATTGTATTGGCCAATCATTTCCAATGCCATACAGTGATTTCATCTTGAAATCAGAGGGCATAAAACGTGGGGTGCAGCCATACCAACAATTTGAACTGCCGCCAAAACCCTGTGAGAAAACCCAGTCTTTTTTATGGTTATGGTTGTCAAAGGTGTCCTGTGAGGCAGGGTTAAGTGTTGCATAAGCGGTAACTTCTCCTCTCTTTTCTTTCACCCGCTCCGCGTGAGGGAAAAGATGCCCTTTTTCTAAAACAAGTACTTTGGCTTTAGAAGACGAGGCTTTGCTCAGGTATTTGTGCAGAAAGAATGTTGATGCGAAACCAGTGCCTATCACCACCAGATCATAAGACGTATGTTTCATTATCACCGGAGTACTTTGAAGCGATGCTTGTGAATAAATGTTGAGAGAAAGGCTGAACGCTGCCAGCGTTTAGAAAGACTGCTTCAGGAACCAGTTCAAAGAAGGAATATCCATGTACACCAAAGCCATAAGCAGAACCGTGAACAAGACCACATAGACCATGAACGATGTCTCCTTGTGCAGCTTTTCTGGGCCTTGGACTACAGAATCTTTCCGGAGACCGATTCCCAGATACCAAGCAAACAACAGGGCAAAGAAAGGAAAGCTGATTAAAAGCTCTATTTTGTTCTTAATCAGGAAAATACCTAAAAAGAAAGCCGAGGTGATGGCATAGAAGAACATGGAAATGAGAAGGCTGTTCTCTGTGTATTTCTTGAAAGATTTACGGTACAGGCCGGCCAGTTCTGGGTTGTTGATGTAGCGGTACTCCGCAAATCTTTTAGTAGCCATCAGAAACGCACCTCCCATCCAATAAGCCAGAATTATGCTGCTTGGCGGAATAAAAGCCCAAGCTGGGTCTAACAAGCTGGTTGGCAATAAAGCGGCAGGAACAAAGATGAACCAGCCCAAAGCAAGTCTGATGGGGTTATTTACGGACTCTGACAACACATCAAGGTAAACGCGCTCCTTGGTGCGGAAGGGTCTTACATTGTACATAATACCCATGAAGAGCAGGAAAGCCTCCAGGGCAAGAAACTGCATAGAGATGAAGTAGGAAAGCCCCAAACCTAATGCTGCGAGGGCTAGGTATTCACTATAAACTACCAGTGGGCTTAAAACAGTTACAACGGCAGATCTTTTCTTCTTTTCTGGGTGGAACCGGTCAAATTCCGCATCCAGGTATTCATTTATGGTATAATTGGCAGAAGCAATTAAACACGTGCTTACAATACCTACCACAATTCTAAACAGCAATTCAAAGTCCAGGGCTGTATTATACACCATGAAGGCGAATAGCATACCTGGTAACATGAAGATATTCTTAAACCAATGGTCTGGTCTGGCAATAGCCACATACTCTTTAAAACCAGCTGGTCTTAATACTACCTCTTGCTGCGGGGAATCTGGATAAGTAAATGTTGAGCTCATTGGTTTTTCGTTTTGTTTAGTAGAGAAGTTCTCCAGGGTGGTAAGATTGCGTGTTCGTCCTAAATTATCAGTAATTTATTATAAAAAATATATTATACAGGTTTAAAATCGTGCCAGTATTATACTTTTTATAAAATATGTTTTAATTCTTATTAAAATAAGCTTAAAATAGAGCGTAAAGGTGAATACACCCAAGTGGTAAAAATTGTGTATAGTAAACCTGAAGAACTATTTCCCATTTTGAATCATTAAATCCCAATATGGAATTTGCCTGTACGCTTTATGCTTGTTGCTAATTAGTTTAAGTATATTTTATCACTAAGAATAGTTTGTAGAGCTTCTTAAGCTTAGATAGCGGTGAACCTTTAGTTTGATAGAAAAGCTTGTATCAAAACTTTAGTTACTGTAAAACGCAGAATTATTTTAGGAATCAAGGCTGAGCTTCAAGAGCAACTGGCTTATAATTAAGTAATTGCTGGTTTATTTTGTCATAAAATTCGAACTCTTTGTAGGGCTTTTTTTCTACAATTAGGTAAGGCATATTCGCTTTGATCGCGCACTCACCATCTAGTTCCTGACGATCACCTATGAACAGACATTCTTCAGGTTTAAGCCCTAAATTTTCGGCTATGTACAAGAGGCCTTTGGGGTGCGGCTTCAAAAAGTCTATGTCCTTGTCAGTGGAGCAAACAACCACGTCGGCAGAAAGGCCCATGGCTTCTAGTTTGTCAAGTGCCTTATAATCAGAGTAAATTCCAATCTTTATGTCTTTGCTTTTCAAAGTGTTAAAGAAAGACGTTACGCCTGGATATATGCAGCCCGCTAGGTACTGATTGGGGAACTTGAATATCCAATGATCTATTACCTTTTTTATTCTGGGAATAGGGAAGTTGCCTTTCTCGGCGCACCAGGCGTATTGTGCCTCCTCCAGATTCCTGCAGACCACCCCCGCTTTTTTCTCCCGCTCAGCCCTGAAATGGTGCAGAATCAGAATGTCTTTCCAGGCCCAAGGTTTTAAGGTATAATGACTTATCAAGGAAAATAACATCTTTTTCCGGAGCCTAGATTGGGTATATAAGGTCCCGTCTACATCAAAGATGACAGCTTTTATTTTATTCCAATCCAAATTAAATTCTTGATTCATAATGTCTTGAATGGAGGTGGTATAGCAATGTGATATAAATACTGATTGAGAAATACAGTAGAAATTGAAAGTAAATACTTCATGAAGTACTTGCTTGAACCATCTATTTTATGATTACTTCTATGGGCATTTCTTAAAAGATGAAAACCATAACCCACGTATTGCTGCAATAAACCAATGATGTTATATTCTAACCTCCATTTATTGAATTCAGGTCAAAAACGGAAGTAGCATTATATAGTTACATTTTAATATTATAAATTTTGTAAAAATTTGTAAATCAAGATATTAATTTCAACAGAGCTGAACCAAGAACTGCTTTACAGAGATGTTGCTATTCATTCTTTGCAAACTACTGTACATTTAAAAGAACAGGAATCATATAAGTGCCGTGGGTTACTTGCCTGAGAACTGCATGAGTGCGGTTCCTATACTGTTTTCTTGTCCTTACGTCTGTAAACTAAATGCAATACTAAGTCCATATCCAAGCATGGTGAAAACACTGTTTACAGGCTGTTTTAGCCAAAAGGGCCCTGAACCCCTTCTGATATGGTAAACAAACCAGAGGGCTCCTGATAAATTCTCATTATTGATTCATAGTTGTTGCGTGAAGAAGTAATGGTAGTGCAAACATACTAATTTATATTTCGTAATGATAAAATTCAATATGATCTACTGCGCTAGCAGTTATTTAATACATTTTATAAAAATTTTGGTATTGTTTTTGACTTATGCTTCCTTGCTACTTGAATGTGCATAGACAAGTGTCTCTGCTGTGTAGCGTCAGGCCTCAGTTAAGTAAATTAGCAGCAAGGCCACCAGTTGCTTTGCTCAACAGCAAGCAATCTATGAGAATCACCTTAGTGTATGGAAATTTACTTTAATGCGGCGCCTGTTCTAATCCCCAAAGAGGTGTCCACTTCTGATATCTCTATCAAGGCCAGATTTGGATGGGTAAAGGTAACTTGGGTGCTTATAGCAGTGGGTGTGTTCTTCAGGCTATTCCACTACTTTGATAACAGATCATTGTGGTTGGATGAAATATACCTGGCAGCCAGTTTGATCAAAATGGACCTGCTGCAACTTACCTTCTCTCCGTTGGAGTATGAGCAGAAAGCCCCCATTGGGTTCCTGTGGATGTGCAAGCTGGCAGTTGTCTTTTTTGGTACAGGTGAAATGCCGCTTCGGTTGTTCCCTCTTCTTTGCGGAATTTTATCCTTATTCGTCTTCTTGCCGGTTGCCCGCTATTTTCTAAAACCGTTGGGGGTAGCGGTGGCCGTGGGTATTTTGGCTTTAGCGCCTCCTTTGGTGTACCACGGAGTAGAAATAAAGCAGTATAGCACAGAGTTGCTGGCTACTATCCTCTGTTTGTACCTCTATACACGGTTCCATGACAAAAGAAATCTCTCATCCTTGCTTAAGTGGGGCATAGGAGGATCTGTCATTATCTGGTTTTCTTATACCTCAATTTTTATTCTGGCCGGTATGGCCATGGGTATCACGCTTTATCACCTAGTTAGAAAGGAGTGGGCCACGGTGTTCCGGTTAGTCATTCCTTTTGGACTGTGGCTGGTTAGTTTCGCGGTCAATTACTTTGTGTTTACCTCTAGGTTAGCCGAGGGGGAATGGCTGCTGCATTACTTCAGAATCAGGGGAGCGTTCATGCCTTTTCCTCCTTCCTCTCTTAGTGATTTGGTCTGGCCCCTTAAGAATTTAGGAACCCGGTTGCTGCACTATCCCCTGGGGCTGCTGTGGGATGTTTCTTCTGTAGAGAACGGAGTGGTGCGGTACATTCTGAGGAGGCCCATTTTTGCGGTGGCATGTGCGGTTATAGGGCTTTTGCTATTCACTAAACGAGACAGAAAGTTCCTGCTGGTTCTGATTCTTCCCTTTCTGCTGCTGCTGGTTGCCTCGGCGCTGGAGTTATATCCTATCTGGGAGCGGTTGACTGTGTTTCTGGCTCCTTTGTTAATCTTGATCATTGCGTTGGGCTGTGAGCGCATAGCTGCCTACGCGCAGCAGGTTAACCGCAGATTGGCATTTTTCCTGGCTATGTTGGTATTGGCCGCCCCTTTTTGGTCATCGGCAAACCAGGTACTCGAGACACGCAAATTTGGAGATTACAAGAAATCGTTTTGCCGGGAGGCCTTGTTTGAGATAAACAGGCATTACCAGCCCGGCGATCAGGTGTATGTGTATTGGAACATGCTCACCCCTTACCGGTTTTACCGCGACATTCACCAACTGAAATTCACCGCGGTGGAAGGAAGCGATTTTAGAAAAACCTCTGAAAACGCAACCGATTATCTTGACAAGGTAACGGCAGAGGTGAAAAGCCTGAAAAAAGCGAAACGGGTTTGGGTGTTCTATAGCAAGAGGCTGAGCATGAACATAGGAGATTTTGAAATGGAGCCGCGCTGGTACATCAAAGAAGTGCTGGAAAAGCAAAGCCTACATAAGAGACTGCTAAAAATGGGGAGAGAAGTCCAGACGTTTGAAACCTACGGTCTGAAGCTTAGCTTGTTTGAGATAGAGACACTGTAAATAGCCTTTCGCTTCCCTGTGTACTGTATGGCGCCAGGGTATCTAGCGGAAGTTTCTGCGGATAAAGGCAGTAGATTGACACCAGCGCTTTAGGTCAGTTTTCATAAAAACACAGCAGAAACAAAGACGGCTCTTTTCTGGCCGTTTTCAAGAAAGTAGGTGAAAAAAAGGTGCGGTCCATCCTTAAGCAGGTTGCAAAAGGTTTAACCATGAATGGGTGCCTTGTGCACTTATACCTATCAGATTTTATTTTGACCTAACAATAGGGTATCCTATGTTCCTTTTCTACAAAATAGCTTCTCCCACTCTTACGCAAGACAAAACCACCAACTTGTTTACGGAAGGCGTGACCTCAAAGAAGCTAATCCAGAACCTCACCGCCTTCCTAATTGCCATTGGTATTGCCATCAGGTTGTTCCACTACATTGATAACCGTTCTTTGTGGTTAGATGAGCTGTACCTGGGAATAAGTCTGATCAAAATGAGCTTTTGGGAACTGGCTACCCAGCCATTGGCCTATGAGCAGAAAGGTCCTCTGGGGTTTCTGTGGGCGGTGAAGCTTTCCGTTATCCTTTTTGGAAAGGGTGAAATGGCGCTACGTCTGTTCTCCCTTCTGGTCGGGATTGCTGCTTTGTTTTTCTTTGTGCCCGTTGCTCGTTATTTTCTGAAACCTTGGGCCGCACTGGTGGCTTTGGCCATTCTAGCCTTGGCGAACCCGGTGGTTTATCATTCAGTAGAGGCCAAACAATACAGCGCCGAGTTGTGCGCTTCCGTTTTAGCGCTGTTTTTCTACTT
This sequence comes from Rufibacter sp. JT3400010, assembly GCF_054956755.1. NCBI lineage: Bacteria > Pseudomonadati > Bacteroidota > Cytophagia > Cytophagales > Hymenobacteraceae > Rufibacter > Rufibacter sp. JT3400010. The sequence goes on from NZ_JBUDXA010000037.1 coordinate 7,807, forward strand.
GCGTTATCATTCCCGAACGGGCACCAGGGCTCTTCTTGCGTGGGCGGTGGCCGGAGCCATTTTGCCGTGGTTTTCTTACTCCGTGATTTTTGTGCTGGCGGGTATTGCCTTTGCGGTTTGCCTGAATGAACTCTTAAGAAAAGAGTGGCGAAAGTTGTTCCGTTATGCGGCTGTCTTCAGTGTATGGCTTGTCAGTTTTGGAACCATCTATTTAGTCTTCATGAGCAAGTTTAAAGACTCGGCTTGGCTCATTCACTTTTTTGAAAACTATTATCAGGCATTTGTGCCTTTCCCGCCTACTTCTGTTGCTGACCTGAAGTGGTTTCCAGAAAGAGCCATCTCTATTCTGAAAAACCCGATGGGGCAAAACCTACTCCATTTACATTGGCCTTATGCTTACCTGTTTGAAAACCTAAGGGTAGTGCCGTTCTTGCTGATGTTAGCCGGGGCGTTCCTGCTGCTGAAAAAGAGTCGTTTAAAATTCCAGGTATTGGTTTTTCCCATTTTGCTGGCACTGCTTGCTTCGGGGTTGAAACTCTACCCATTCCATGAGCGGTTTATTCTGTTCCTGTTCCCCATGTTCACCTTGCTCACCTGTTTCGGGGCGCAAGCCCTGAGTTCCTTTCTCGCAGCCAAGGTACAGATCAAGCCATTCCTTGTTGTGTTACTGTTGCTGCCAGTTGTTTGGAACACCACGTGGGAAATCGCTAATCCGCATTACTTCCTTAGAAAAGAAGCAAACCGTGAAGCGCTGCTCTATATAACTGACCATTACAAAGAAGGCGATGTAGTGTATGTCTACTGGAACATGTGGCAAGCGTATGCTTATTATAAAGATGCGTATGATCTGAAGTTTACCGCAGTGAGGGGGAGCGACGTGAAAAAAGCTTCAGCCAACCCAACGGAATATCTCCAGAACCTGTCTCCTGACTTTCAGAAATTAAAAGGACATGATAGAGTATTCTACTTGTATAACGTAAACATCAGAAGTGATATAGGAGAGTTTGTAGGCCAGCCAGCTTGGTATTTTTATCACGCAACGCCCGGCAAAATTCTTGAACCAACCTTTCATAACCTGGGAAAGAAAACAGGCGAAGGGTTTGAGGCTATTGGGGCAGTAGTATCTGTGTATGATTTGAATTCAGACAAGTAAACTTTCCCCGATCCAGTTTAATTCAAGTCTACAGCAACTGCTATTTAGGGACTTGTTTCGCAAAATCAGACCTAAAACGCTATCCTAAAATCCTTCATTTTTAAGCATGAAAAAAGGGATAGAGCCTTTCAGAAAAGGCTCTATCCCTTTTAAGTAGTAAGATCCCGTAAATGGAACTTGCTACTTGACTAGTCTTAGGTAGGTTACTGTACTTTAAAGAACTTCTTAACCTCTTTTCTTCCTCCTTGAATAATCTCAATCACGTACCCACCCGCAGGTAGTGACTTAAGGTCGAGTTTCTGATGGAAGGAAGGAGCTGTTTTCTCAAACTCAAAGGTTTCGTGAAGTCTTCCAGAAGTCATACTGGTAATCCTTACTTGTACCTTGTTCGCTACATCTTCGCTTTCCAACTCAATGTTGATGGACTCTGATGTAGGATTAGGGTAAAGTTTGAAAGAGCTTAATTCTTCTTCTATCACGGCCGTTTTAGCCGCCGTTTTAGCGATGAACTCAGTGGTCTTCACAAAAATTGGAGTTTCAGATACCGTGATGTTTACTTTGCCGCCCTGGGTCTTTACTTTCTGCATGCTCATCTCGTCGCTTCCTGGTTTAGGCGTGTAGATGTAGGCATATTCTGCATTGCCTAGGTTTAACAGGTAAGTGCCGGTTCTGCCTACTTCGTCAGGAATCCAGCAGGCGTAGATTTTCTCAGAACCCTTCACCCCCTCAATAATGTACGGATCAGCGTTGATCGTTTTGTTGTACGTGAAGGAGCCTAGAAGCTGACCTGCCTGCTTGAAGTAATCTGCTGAAGGACGTCTGGTCTGGTCGTTGTTCAGGAAGCCCGAACGAGTGTAGATATCCCAGTCGGTATTCAGCGGTGTGTCATACAGCATGTAATACATGGTTCTGTCAATACCCAGTTTCCAGTTAATCAGGGAAATCCTCAGGTTCCAGTCAGCCTGGGTGATATCCTGGCTCTTAGATCCAATGGCTAGTGCTGCCTGAGAAGAGCGGGAGCGGGTGTCATATCCGGTTTCAGTCTGCCAAAGCTCTACGCCCGGTAGTTTTTCCTTCACAAACTTCACAAAACGACCCGCTATTTCTTCTATTCCGCCAAGCTCAGGAGCAACTCCTCTGGTGCCACTGTGTTGCTGGCCACCATTGTTCAGGTAATTATGGAAGGCAATAATATCAGCGGGAAAGTCAACAATGGCGGCACCGTTTTTATCTAGTAACAGATTGCCATTTTTGTCTTTCTTGTAGCCCCTGAATTCTCTGCACCAATCCAGCATGCCTTGGTAAAAGTAGGTGTTGGCTAGGGCAATACCCGTAGTAGCCACTTTCATGTTAGGATCTGCGTCTTTCACGCCTACTCCCGGCCCTAAAGCCCCTTTGTGTCCATCATAGAAGGCGCTCATGTTGGCAGCATACTCACGGCCGGTTTGGTAGCCTTGTCTGCCTTTCCACCATTTGTCGCGTTCGTTGTCATGTTGGATGTAGGTTAAGGTTCCTAGCCCAACTTTCACGTCATTGATAGAGGAGAAATTCTCTCCTGAGCTGTTGGTGAACTTAGTGGTTTGAACTTTAGACTTAGAGCGTAAGTACTCGCTTCTATCTGTTCCGTCAGCACTTAAACCTGAGCCGTAGCGGGCAGCCGTCTGGAAGCCTAACTGCGCATTTTCTTTGTAAGAAGCAGGGTCTTCTAGATTGCTGTTATAGTAGACCGGTACCTTTTCCATGTCACGGTCTTTTTCTGGGTAAGACCGCAGCATAGGACCAGATTGCCCCCTGATACAAGCAAGCGCCGGAAGGTTGTTTTCCTTTAAGGTTGCAAATAACACATCATAATTCCACCAGCCAGAGGAAGTAGGGTTGAAAGTGTATACCTCCCGGTTTGCTTCAAACGTAGTGGCATCCATATAGAACCGGAAACCTCCGATAAACGTCTTCGCGGCCTCCAGTTTAGCAGGAACAACTGTGCTTTGGGCGTTTGGATTAGTGAAATCCCACACGAAGCTGTTATTTCCCAGGTGGTTGGCAAAAGGTTGCTTCGCTCTTTCTTCATAAACCTTGGCAGGCTTAGGAATGTAAGAACCTACAATGGAAACTTCTCTAGGCATGTAAGTTGGCCCTTTTCTGATAATGTAGCTTATCTCTACCGGCTCTTCAAACGGAGTGGCAGGGAAGTTTGAGTATTGCAGGTAAGGCTTGCCTCTGTGTTTTCCAAGCAGTACTCTGTCTTTTGGGAATTTACCTTTTGGCACATAGTACCACTCGGCGTCTTCTGTTCCGTAATCTCCAAAGCTGTTGTTGAAGATTTTAAGTTGCGAAAGTTTAACGTGGTAATCCCGTACGTCAAAGTAGGTCTCGGCAACTTCCAGGAGCATTCCGTGGCCATATTCCGTCCAATCAGTGCTTCCGTCTACCAATGCATCTAAATACTTGGTGTTGTTTAGGTTGTAAACATCATACTTCTCTAAAGGAACAACGCCTGTCACTCTATTGGCTTCATTGCCATTCTTCAGCGCAGGGTCTTCATCCTGGTTTCTGATGGGTGCTGGCTTGTTTGCCGCAGGAGCAGATACCAACTGACTTCTTACCACGCTGGTGGCTGCTTTGAACGTTGCGCTGGCCGCCTGTGAGGCGGTAATATTCGCAGTTCCGGCACTTACCACTTTGGCGAACCATTTCCCGTTTGTGTTGGTAACGGATACCACCCCAGGGTTAGAAGAAGTGAAGGTGATTGGAGTAGCGGTGTTTGTGCTGGTCGCGGTCAGTTCAAAAGAAGCATCGCCTTCTTTCTTGTCTGAAAGTGCGTTGAATGTGATAACAGCCGGTGCTAACTCAGTTTGGCTACCAGAACCATTGTTTTTTGCAACTACAGGATGCTCAATGTAAGAAGTTACTTTCAGCCCATTTCCTGCGGCGTTTCCTTGCTGCATTCTATAGGTAAGCTTCTGGGTAGTTTCCCATTTATCTTGCAGCGTGAGCGTCCATTCGGTGCCGCCACCATTCATTTCAGTGATCTTATTTCCAACCACTTCATAACCCGAAGTACCTGATTGTGTCACCGCCTTGTCATAAGTGATCACCAGCTTTTTACCGTTAGCGGTTACAGAGGTAATCTGTGGAGGTGTTGGGTCATTGAAAGGAGAAGAGACTTTGGTGTTTTTCTTAAACACGTTCACCAGTTTGGTGCTTAAGTTATAGGAATAACTATCGGCGCCGGTAACAGTGATGCTGCTGATGGAAGCATCGCTGTTCACCAACAAAGACATATCTCTTAAGCTGTTTTTATCAGAGATTTTTGATAAGTCTAAAGTGATGGTTAACGTGTTACCGGAAAGTACTTCAGATTTTACGACGTTCTCTTTGGTCTCATAATACTCAGCAAATTCCTGGGTGCCTGCTATCCAAGCCCGGTCTTTGTTAGAAGGGTGGTCTTTGATGTAATGAATGAATTTTTGGAAATACTGCACTTCTCCTGCTCCGCCAGGACCATGAGAGAAAGCATGTGCCATAATCTTGTTACCATTCTGAGCGGCGGCAAAGATCTTATCAACCCATGTGTCAGCACTTCCAAGGTCATCTTTCCACATATCATCCATGGTGAAGCGCGACACCAGGAGGTAATTAGGGTTCATGGTTTTGATGACAGCTCTGTCATTCCAGCTCACGTATTCATCATAGCCGTCCCGTGAAGCAGCAACCCCAAACGTGCTGCCAATGAACTTATAGCCTTCCTGAATCCAAGAAGAAACAAATCCTTCGTCAGCGGTAGGGATTACCCCGGTTCTGGTTCTGTAACCTGTATTTAGGAATATTTCTTTCTCCAGTTCTTTGATCTCTTGGTATCTATGGTAGCCACCATGATTACGGGTGTGGTTCATCACGTCAAACCCGCTGTTGATCATTTCTTTGTATTGCGGATATTGAGTATAGGCCGAGCCTGGTTCATCTCCTCTGCCATTGATGGCGAAGCTTGCTTTATAGCCTACAGGGTTTCCGGCTCCATCTGTGTACGTGATTCTTGGGTAGGTCTTTCCGTCAATAGCAGTGCCACCGTTTAAGACTTTGTACACCAGGTTGTAATCACCGGGATGGGCATCGTCCTTCACAAATAAGAATCCTACAGACTTGTCGTATTTCATGTCAGCGAATGAAGCGCTGGCGGAAGTAGGTTTAGAGGCAAATTTAGCTTGCAGGGTAATTTTGTTGGCGGCGTTCAGTTCCTGGTTAGAAGATGAACTTACCAGCACTTGTTGTGTAACGTTAGTAGCGGCAGTGTAGCCGGCGCTGGCAGCTTGGGAAGCAGTAATGTCAGCCGTTCCAGAACCTACTACTGTGGCTTTCCATTTGCCCGAAGTATTAGATACAGAAACAACGGCGGGGTTGGAAGAAGTAAAGGTAAAAGGAGCTGAACCATTGGTGCTGGAGGCGATCAAATCAAAAGGAGCGTCGCCCACCATCTTGTTGGGTATAGCATTGAAGGTGATCACTGCCGGAGTGAGTGCCTTGGTTACTTCAAACCAGTTCAGGTTCCATCCGCCTTGGGGAGCATAGATGCGTAACGTCTGATCACCGGCACTCAGGGTTATAGAAGTTTTAACGGTAGTATAGGTTTGCCAACCACCCGTAGCAGGCACCTGCACAGATGCCAGGACCTTCGCAGAAGCGTTCCTAAGTTCTATGGAGCCACCAGCAGCCGGTGCGGCCACCCGCAGGTTAAGGGTGTAGGTGCCAGCAGTAGCTACATTCACACGATAGTCTAGCCAGTCACCTGCGTCTACGTAACCTATATTCAGGCCTCCGCCGGTGTCTCCGGTATTTTCCTTTTGTATGCCAGACATGGAAGAATAGGCCTCGGCCTCAAGCACGCCTGGGAGCGCCTGGTATTGGGAAATAGGAAT
>NZ_JBUDXA010000038.1:0-13195 GCF_054956755.1 Rufibacter sp. JT3400010
TGAGACGCAGGAAGTTCCAAGCAGGAAATATTTTCCTCAGTAGAGAAACTTGGATAGGACTCCCGGCCGGAGCCTCAGACGTAACCAAGATCAGGTGCCCGAGAGTTCCGCGCAGCTAAGGAAATTTTTAGCCTTATCCAAACATCACCCCCCCGACCGGAGACTAGAAAACAACCATTTAGGGAGGTCAGAAGTTCCATTTAACTTAAAAATATAGGGAGAGAACGTGCCGCCACCTTCCCTCCCTATAGAATCAAGGTATCTTTTCTATTAAGCTACCGGTTGCTTTTAATAAACACCTTGAAGGTTGATCCTTTTCCTGGAACGCTCTCTACAGTAACATGACCGCCTAATGCTTCTGCTTGCGTTTTCACTAGATAAAGCCCCAACCCTCTTCCAGAAACATGGAAATGGAAGCGTTTGTAAAGACCAAATATGTTTTTGCCCTCCTTTTCCAAATTGATGCCTAAACCGTTATCTGAAACGGCTAGGCAGAGCATCTCAGTAGGCTCATGTAACTCTGCTGTAATGGAAAGAGAAAGAGGCCGGTTTGGGCATTTATACTTAACAGCGTTCGTCAAGAGATTACTGATGATACTACTTACATAGCTTCTAATAGAGCCTATCTCTTTTATGCCATTCAAGTTCACTGTGACTTTCTCAAAACTATCTGTTGGTAGAACCTGAAGTGCTTGCTCTACAATTTCAGAGAGTCCTATTTTCTCACTGTGGGCTAATGCTCCCGTCTGGAGACTTAGCATTTCATTTAAGTCCCTGATGATATTATCAAGGTTCTGGGCTGCTTGCTTCAGCCTAACCGTTACGCCTTCTTGTAAATCTTTATTGTTAGCCGTGCTCATCAAGGAGGTTAGTCCTAATATATTGGCTACTGGTGAACGAAGGTTATGGGATACTATATAAGTGAACTGCTCTAAGTGGCGATTACGTTGCAGAAGCTCTTCTGTAAGGGTGGCCCGCTCTTGTTCGGCTTTTTTCTGCTCAGTAATATCTGTCTCTATCACTATAAACTTCTTTCCGCCACCGTTTAAATCATCTATAATAGGAGTCACATCCATTTTAGACCAATAAATATCACCGGCCTTGCTCCTGTTCTGCACTTCCTGCACAAAGGGTTTATCATAAACCAACTTCTGGCGGATAAGAGATACCTTATCTGAATTGGTTTCGGGACCGGCAAGTAAATCACCGGGTCTTCGGCCGATGACTTCCTGAAGGGTGAAACCTGTTAAACGGGTAAATCCTTCGTTCACCCATTCAATACGAGCCTCTTCATCAGTGATATAAACAGAGTTCACCGTTTTGCTTGCTACCAGCGAAAGCTTTTTCAGTTCTGCCTCTACTTTCTTACGGGCACTTATACCTCTTATAAAAACGGAGAGACCTTCTTCAGACGGATAAGCACTTACGTCAAGCCACTTATTAATATGGTCAGAATATGCCTCGAAATGAATAGGTATTTGTAAGGAAAAGGCTTTTTTGAACTTAGAGTAAAACTGATTGAATTTCTGCGGAGGATATACTTTCCGGATATCTAAACCTGATAGATTATCAGACTTCACCGTCATGAACTTTTCAAATTCGGGATTCACATAGGTGAAACACCAGTTTTTATCTAAGGTGAAGAAAGCATCTTTGATACTTTCAAGGATGTTGTTCAGCCTGTTGGCCGTATTTTTTAGAAGCTGCTGCTGCTTCCTGTTTTCTGTAATATCCTTGGCAATCCCATGAATGGCGATCAGTTCTCCATTGACATGTACGGGAACTTTGGTAACAGCTAAATGGAGTTTCTCGCCTTTGGCGGTCAGTACTGCGGTCTCAGTAGTGATTGATTCTCCTGTTAAAGTTAAAATAAAATCCTTCTCAGCATCTGAAACCCACTCTGGATGCAGTAGCTGCATGAAATTCATTTGAAGTAACTCCTGCTCTGAGTAACCACTCAATAAAACGGTGGCAGCATTGACAGAAGTAAAGAAGCCTTTCTTATCAATAGTGTAAACGCAATCGGGATTATTTTCAAAAAGTGCTTTGTACTTCGTTTCACTTTGCTCTAACTGCTTTTGAGCCTCCAATTGCTTGGTGACATCTCTGGAGTTGATGAGAATGCCATTGATGGCGGGAAGATGAAAACAGTTTACCCCTTTTGTCTCAATCCAGCGCCACTCACCAGATTTCGTTTTAAACCGGAACGGTTTGGTATTTAAGTCATGCCCTTTTAATACTTCCTCAAAATCTCTTAAGATATCAGGGATATCATCTGGGTGAATGAGGTCAAAAGCGGTAGAGCCCAGCAAAGCATTCGGTTCAAACCCCAGAATGTGCCGAATGCTTCCGCTTACGAAAGAATAGACACCTTTCTCATCCAAGATACAGACCATGTCTTGCCCTTCCTGTAGTAGGGTTTGCAGTCGATATTCATTTTCGTGGTCTTTGGTCTCGGTTAAAACATCTTTTGTAATATTACGACCTATGCAATAAATCTTGTTTGTTTCCCTGATAAGCGAAGATGACCAGGAAATATAAACAATGGAGCCATCTTTATGGAGGTACCGGTTTTTAAAATTAAGAGAAGATTCATTTAAAGCTACTTCAGAAGTATCTGCCTCTGTATTGCTGATATCCTCTGGATGAATAAACTCACGGTAATTTCTACCCACCATTTCTTCTGGGGTATAACCCAAAAGGGTGTTACAAGCTTGATTTATATGGAGTATGTGGCCGTTTGGGGTAAAAGTACAGATAAGATCTGCTGAGGAATCCAGAACCAATTGCAAATCGCGCACTGCGTTCTTCAGTTCCTGCTGTTTTTTTTCAAGTTGTTGTTTGGCCGCTTTCTCTGCTCTGAGGTCACGTACATGCACACTGGAAAAAGTAGTGCCGTCTGAGGCAAGAAAAGAACGAGAACTCAGTTCTACTGGAATTTTCATTCCTGTTCTATGAATCAGGTTGACTTCACCTTTGAAGTACCCTGTTTCCCGCCTCGCTTTTAAAACGGTGAACCATCTCTCATCTTCCGGGTCTCTCAGTCCATTTCTTCCTGTTTGCAGAATATAGGTTTCGGATTGATCCACTAAACGGCAGAGCGCTTGATTCACATATACAATCTCCCCATTGGACTGCACAAGTAACATAGGTTCGTTACTATGATCTGCCAAGGCATTCATCAACTCGAAGTTCACTTGCATGGAAGTAGGTTCAGCTATCTCCGATGCTGCTGTCTGGTCCAAAAGATTATTCATTTAGGGCTTGCACTAAGCTAATTGTCCAACTAATTGAGAGCGGAATAGCTTACACATAAATAAGGTAGTTGACCAGGGGGATAGGTCACTACAAAAATACACTACTTTTATATAATTCCAAGCGTACCACTTAGACCTAAGCCATAAAGATGCCTTCGCTATGATTATTTTAATAGTAAATACATAAAACAAGCCTATAAACGCACATAATATTTTATCATGGCTTTTGCAGAAACGTAGGTTTTGCAATCTGTTTTAGAGTCAAAATTATAAAAAAGGCCTATAAACAGAAGAGCCATCATAATAGATGGCCCTTCTGTTTATAAAAGATGAGTAGGGTTTACTTACCCATGTCATATTTACCATTAAACTTCTCATACAGATACTGTTGCTTATCTGTTAGGTTAAGTTTACGGCCCTGAATAAAAGCATAGCTGATCTTATTTGTGCGCATGTCCAAGATATCGCCTTCAGAAACAACAATACTGGCGTCTTTACCTACTTCCACAGAACCTACTTGTTTGTCTACCCCCAGAATTTTGGCGGCGTTCAAGGTGACAGAAGAAAGGGCTTGCTCTTTAGGCAACCCGAAGGCAACGGCAGTTCCGGCAATGAACGGCAGGTTACGCGTACCATGTAGGCTGGCATCATAGTCCAGGCAGAATAGAATACCTGCTTGCTGCAGTAGACCAGGCATTTTGTAGGGTAAATACACATCATCTCCGGCACGGGCAGGCAAGGCATGCACGCCAGAATACACCACCGGAATGCTGTTTTCCTTCAGGAAATCTGCTACTACCAACGCATCACCTCCGCCTACAATCACCAGGTTTTTCACTCCTGCTTTCTGTGCGAAACGAACAGATTCCACAATCTCTTTTCCATAGTCTGTATGGATGAAAAGCTTTTTGGAACCATCAAACAGTCCGCCTAAAGAAGCAAGTTTCAGATTCTGGCGGTCATTTTTCTGGTCTTTGTACACCTTTGCCTCGGCTAACAGTGACTCCAATTCCTGCAATCCAGTTTGGCGAGCCTGACGGCGCTGTACCAGTTGCGGAGAATTATCTGATGGCTGCGGCACCATGGCAGGCCAGCGCAAGTGTACGCCACCATCAGCTTTCACCAAGGCATCTTCCCAGTTCCAGGCATCTAATTGCACCACGGAGGAAGAGCCTGAGATCATACCACCCACGGGAGTTACCTGCGCCATGAGTACGCCATTGGAGCGTAAGGTTGGAGTGATATCCGAATCAGTGTTATAGGCAACAACGGAACGGACATTCGGGTTGAACAAGCCAACTTCCTGCTGATCCAACGTAGCCCTAACGGATTCTACTTCTGTTAATCCAAGCTGAGTATTAGGCAGAATCATGCCTGGGTAAATGTGCTTGCCGCTCACGTTCACGGTTTCATAGGCGGTTCCGCCGGCATTGAAACCAGCCGCTGGGCCAGCATAGGTGATTTTACCGTCATTGAACGCAACGGTTGCTCCTTCCACAACCTGACCATTACCCACGTGCAGGGTGGCACCGGTTAAAGCGGTGGCTTTGGTTTGCTTAGCGGCCGGCACTGGTACCTGCGCCCAGGCAGCCGAAGTGCTCACAAATAATGCCGCTGCCAGCAAAAGACGATGTTGCCTATTTTTAGTGGTAAGGTTTACCACGGTATTCTTTATAGTTTTCATAGAGTGGTTTCCTTATTTTTGTTTGTATTCAGATTCCTGAAATGATTCTTCGGCTCCATTGTCCAGGTCTTCACAGTGTAAAACCGTAGCTCCACCCCGGCGGGAAGACATTGCAGGAGATTGGGTTTTCTCTCCGCGGGCTTTGGCAGCCAGCATTTTGTTCACCAACCGCAGACGCTCTTTCTCCTGCTCTACTTGTAGTTGCTTGTCTTGCTGCAGGTCAAAGTAAGCGATGCCATCTACAAACGTTTTCTCTGGGCGGGCATAGATAGAAAGTGGGTGCTCGTTCCAGATCACCACATCGGCATCTTTTCCGGCTTTCAGGCTTCCTACTTTGTCATCCAGGTGCAGCAATTTGGCAGGATTCAAGGTCACCATTTTCAAGGCGTCTTCTTCAGAAACACCACCGTATTTCATGGTTTTAGCTGCTTCCTGATTCAGACGGCGGGCCATTTCAGCATCATCAGAATTGATAGCCGTTACCACGCCCACGTTGTGCATGATGGCAGCGTTGTACGGGATAGCGTCTTTTACTTCCATTTTGTAGGCCCACCAGTCAGAGAAAGTAGAAGCACCAATATTACGGGCCTTCATCTTATCTGCCACTTTATAGCCTTCCAGAATGTGAGTGAAGGTATTCACTCTGAAGCCCATTTGGTCAGCGACTTTCATGAGCATGTTGATCTCAGACTGCACGTAAGAGTGGCAGGTGATAAAACGCTCATCCTTCAGGATTTCAGACAAGGTCTCTAACTCCAGATCTCTGCGCGGGGCAGCCGTTTTTGCTTGCTTGGATTTGGATAACTTGTTGTAATCACCCCAAGCTTTCTGATATTCTTTGGCACGTTGGAACGCATCTACCATTACTTGCTCCACACCCATGCGGGTCTGCGGAAAACGCACGTTGTACTGCGGGGAGCGGTTAGATTGCTTTACGTTCTCGCCTAAGGCGAACTTGATGAACGGATCTGCTCCTTCAAACATCAGCTTCTCGGGCGCTTGTCCCCAACGCAATTTAATGATGGCTGACTGGCCCCCAATGGGGTTAGCGGAACCGTGTAAAAGTTGAGAAGTAGTCACTCCACCAGCTAATTGGCGATAGATATTCACTTGCTCATGGTTCACTACATCGGCCATGCGAACCTCAGCAGTCACCGACTGGGTACCTTCGTTCACGCCATCTAAGGCAATGTGCGAGTGCTCGTCAATGATACCAGGGGTTACGTGTTTGCCGGTTCCGTCAATGACTTGGGCGCCGTTGGCGGATAAATTTTTACCTACCTGGGCAATCTTTCCGTTCTTCAGAAGCACATCGGCGTTTTGCAGTTTGCCTTCTTTCTCATTGGTCCAGACAGTGGCATTTTTAATGAGTACCGTTTCGGCTTTAGGAAGTTCAGTTCTCCCGAACGCTGCAAACGGGAACGTTAATTTTCCCAAGTTCAGGGCTTCATTGGAGCGGGATCGGGCCGTGTCGCGTCTGGCTTGCTGCGTGGCGGCTTCAGAAAGGATGGCATTCCATTTTACCGTTTGGGCATCTGCCAACTGTGCTTCGCCCTGGAAACCTTTGCCCGTGTACCAACCCGTTAACCTGATGCTTTCTTTCCCGTTTTTAGTTGGGGCAAAGGCCATAGTGAGCAATTCACCGCTTAAAGAAAGGCTGCCTTTGATAGTATCAGTAGAAACTACTTTCAACTCTGGTTTCTCTGGCGTGCCACTGATAAGCATGCGGCGCTCAGGCTGCGAACCCACTTTCAGTGTGTACACACCTCTGAAATCAGCGGGAGTTTCACTGATTTTAAAGCCTTGGCCTTGTACCCAGTTTTCCAGAAGCATGGTAGTGGGTGCAAACAAATTACCAGAAGCAACCACAAAGTTGGCTTGCATGCCTTCGCGCAGCGTGCCTACGTACTTTTCTGCTTTCAGTAATTTGGCAGGCGTAACCGTCAGTGCTTTCAAGGCTTCCTGTTCAGGCAATCCGTAGAGAACGGCTTTTCTGATGTTAGGCAGAAACTTGCTTTTATCCCGAAGATCAGCGGAAGTGAACGCGATGGTCACGCCTTCTTTTGCCAACATAGCCGGGTTGGCAGGCGCCATTTCCCAGTGCTTCATGTCCTCAATGTTCAAGCGGCGGGCCTCATAGGGGTCATCTACATTGTAAGGATCTGGGAAGTTTACGTTAAGAATATAAGCCGCATTGGTGGCTTTGATTTGGGGTAACATCTGGTACTCATCGCCGGCTCCTTTGAAGATGTATTGGTACCCGAATTCATCGCCTACTTTATCAGCGCGCACGGCATTCAGTTTGTTGCTGACCTCAAAAATTTGGGGCAGACGGTTGGCTTCTGAAAAAGCTTTGAGCGAAAGGTTCTGCTCTTTGTCCTGGTTCTTGGCATTCCACTGGGCATCTAAATACGTCTGGCGCAGCAACGCAATAGAGCCCATGAGGGAATTAGGGTATTCCTGGGTAGAAGAACCTTTGTCTAAGGAGAGCGCGGCGGCTGCTTTATCCAGTAAGATGACCTGGTTTTCTTTTTTGTTCGCCAGGGAAACTAAAGAGGCAGTACCGCGGGAGATGCCGTCCTGGTGAATGGTTAAAACGGCACCATAGCCCATTTTGCGTAATTCTTCGGCTGCTTTGGCGTCTACTTTGAACAGTTCTACGGCATTGGTTTCTGGTCTGATGGCCTGGTTCCAGTTGTAAGCTCCCTCTTTTTTAGACTCAGCCTGTGGCGGGCTGTTGAAACTGAAGGATCTTGGCGGCAAAGCCGGAACTCCGTAGCTGGTGAATGGGTCCACAAAACCAGGGTAGACGGTCTTGCCTTTCAAATCGGTGACCATCGCCCCTTGGGGTACGGTTACTTTTGTGCCAACGGCCACTACTTTGCCGTCTTTAATGACCAGCGTAGCGTTTTCTAGTTTAGTCTGGTAGTCCACGAAGATGGTAGCGTTGGTAAAGGCCCGTAGTCCGGTGCGTTCATCATACACCCCATTGCGCGGAAATGTCTCCTGTGCCCGGCTTTGCAGCGACAAAGCCGCTACTGCCAACACGGAGAGAATAACTTTTTTCATGGGAGCTTAAATAAGGGTTTGTTCTGTGAGATTGGTTTGTAAGCAGAAGGAAAAATAAAGAAAATTCCAGCCTAAAAAAAGTGCTTTTAGATGTTAATCAGTTTCTGGTCAGTTTTCAGAAAATCAGCCTAATAACTTGGTCCTAATTATAAATAAAAAGCCCGGTCAAGTACTTGACCGGGCTTTTTTGAAGTAGAATTCAACAGTTAATTACAGGTTATTTTCCTTACGGATAACACTGTGTTTTTTTCCATACGTGAAGTAAATCACAATACCAATAGCCATCCAGCCCAGTAACCGGTACCAGGTTTCAGCAGGCAGACCCGCCATCATACCCAGACACACCAGAATACCCAAAATAGGTACCAACGGTACCAATGGTGTTTTGAATGGACGAGGACGGTTAGGCTCTTTTACGCGCAGGTACCAAACTCCGCCACATACAATCACGAAAGCCAACAGCGTCCCGATGGATACTAAGTGACCTAATTCATCTACAGAGAAGGCTCCCGCTACTATGGCGCAGATGGTACCGGTTAAGATAGTACTTACGTGCGGCGTCTTAAATTTAGGGTGCAGTCTACCGAAGATTGGAGGCAACAGACCGTCTTTAGACATGGTGTAGAAAATACGCGGCTGTGACATCAACATCACCAGCATTACGGAAGAAAGACCGGCAATGGCACCAATCTTGATCAAATCGCGCAGGAATGTGTAACCGGTTTTCTCAATACCTACGGCAATGGGTTCGGCTACGTTCAACTGGCTGTAATGCACCATAGCGGTCAAAATACCAGACACCAGGATGTAGAGAATAGTACAGATTACCAAAGAACCCAGGATACCGATGGGCATGTCTTTCTGCGGGTTTTTGGCTTCCTGGGCAGTGGTAGAAACAGCGTCAAAACCAATGTAGGCAAAGAAGATAACCCCGGCCGCCCGTATGATTCCGCTCCAGCCGTACTCGCCAAAACCCCCTTTGTTTTCAGGAATGAAAGGAGTCCAGTTTTCAGCCGCCTCAGCCGAATGGCCGAATAAATAATTAGCCCCCGCTAAGATGAACAGCAACACTACCCCTACTTTAATGAGAACGGCGATGTTGTTGAATTTAGCAGATTCGCTCATACCAATTACCAATAAGATGGTCACCAAAGCGATAGCCACGGTGGCTACTAAATTGAAGATACCGGTTGCGTGCGGAAGGGTAGCCACATCTACGCCTTGCTCTGCTAAAGAGGCGGTTAGTTGCTCTGTAATGCGCACCCAGGAACTGGTACCAGGCAACTGAATCATTTCAACGCCCACGGCATTGCTCCACTGCGGCGGAATGTTAATACCGAAATCGCGCAGGAAAGACACCACGTAGCCAGACCAGCCTACCGCCACGGTAGCCGCCCCAAAAAGGTATTCCAAGATTAAGTCCCAGCCAATAATCCAGGCGACAAACTCGCCTAAGGTGGCGTAGCCGTAGGTATAGGCCGAGCCGGCAATTGGAATCATTGAAGCAAATTCAGCGTAGCAAAGACCGGCAAAAGCACAGCCTAAACCAGCCAGAATAAATGCCAATACAATGGCCGGGCCGGTGTACTGCGCTGCTGCACTCCCTGTCAAGACGAAGATACCGGTACCAATGATGGCACCTACCCCCAGGGCAATGAGGTTACCCGGACCCAGGGTTCGTTTCAGGTTGTGCGCCCCTTCACTAAAGGCGTCTGCGCTAAGCTTGTCAATAGACTTCCTAGCGAAAAGTTGGTTTGCCATAAATTGTGTAAAAGTTAGGGAATAGTTTGTTTGTTGTTCGTTTGTAACAGGCTTGAAGGGGCTAATATAAGTACTTTTCGCAAGAAGCCATGCGGCAAACGCATTTTAGAAAGGCTCTACTTTGGAGCAAACCATGATCTTTACAGCTTTTTCTAAGTAAAATAAGCTTCCGGTTTTACGCTTATGAACTGGCTCACCGCAAAATAATAAGCCAAAGGTATATCAGAAAAGACATACTGCTTTCTGTAAAGCGATGCTTTATAAGGTTAAAACTGGATGGATAAACCGCCGTTAATTAGACCCAGAAAACCAACTCCAAATTCAGCGTACCCCGCCACCCGCTTTCCATACCTTACCCCAGCCGCGGTAATCTGGAAAGTGAAGCTCCTATAAATATCTTTTTGCAACCTGCCATTGGTGCTCCATTCTTCCGTTTTATTAGTTCCCCAGCCCTGCGCATAGCCTGAATAAAACTGTACCTTTCCGGTATTCTGCCAATATATGTTGAGGAAGGGCATAAAACTGTGATACTTCGTAGTCTCCTTTCTAATCACTTTATCATCATCTGGAGAAGGTACCTGACCCGGGTCAGGTCTATAACGGCCATCTTGTTTTATGGTGGTTTTGCTTGCCACCAAACCCACTTCCAATTTACGACTCAATTTATAACTGACACCGGCCTGCCACGGGCCACTCACGCTCGTTGTTTCCCATTCCACAGAACCAAAAGACATGAAATTATGGAAAATTTGGGGTATAGATGCTACCCCGTATCCGGCTTTCAATGATAGTCTATGGGGCTGTTCCTGAGCCAACGCAGCAAACGTGAACAGGCAACAACAAATGGTGAGCAGGACTTTGGTTGTGGTTAACATAGGGGTAGTGAAAGGACGTGGCGGTTAGGTTTCTTTTTCTCTCTTTTACCGTTTACAGGTTGTTTTCTGAAAAACTACCTGTAAAAAGCTCAGGCCCTAACCCTGCTCACAGTTTTACAGACACTCCAACGTTCATCATGCCAGTGAATCCTATTCCGAACTCAGTAAACCCGCTGACTCTCTCCCCAAAGCTGAAGCCGATCATATTCAGTTGGAAAGCAGATGTGGTTTTATGGCTGTTTATGTCAGGCTCACCTGATTCTGTATAAGATTGTGACATGAAATTTACTCCGCCCAGAAAGCTTGAATAAATCTGGCACTTGCCGTTATTAAGCCAATTGAACTGGACTTTGGGCATAAGGGCTAATGATTTCAACCGGTCTACTTTGGATCTACCCAACGTAGCAGGATCCAATGGGTCTTCTCTCCGCCAAACATAATCTGTGCGCAGGTTCGTGTAGGAACCCGTTAGGCCTATCTGAACTCGTTTGTGTACATCAAAGGTGTAGCCAACGCTTATGGGTCCTAAAACATCATAATCCTCCTTTCCCCATTCGCTCCAGGGGCGGCCGAATAGGAAAAGTTCTGCCATGGCATCTGCTAACAGGAAAGCGGGCACCAAGCCGTAGCTTAGTTGTAACCCGTGTTTCTTAGCCGGAAGCTGTTCCTGCGCCTTGACGGGGGAAGAAACATGCAGAAACCCAATTAAGCTGAGGAGGAATAGCGCACGGTACAAGTGTTTCATGGGCAAATAAGCTAGAACAGAATTCCTTTCTAAAATACTGATTTTCTGACTTCTTCCAAGAATGACTTCCCGTTTATGTGCCATTTTCCTGAAAAGAAGCCTGAATCAAAGGTGTGTTCCCGCTTATAAGTTTCGGGCGCTTTCGTATCTTCGGGCATCACATCCACAGCGAAGAGAGGGAAACGGCATGATACGGGTATTACACACAGCAGACTGGCATTTAGGGCAGCGTTTGGCCAATCAGGAACGCACCGAAGAACATCGCGCCTTCCTGAACTGGCTTTGCCAAACCATCTGTGACCAAAAGATAGACCTGTTGCTCATTGCCGGTGATGTGTTTGATACCGGTTTCCCTTCCAACACGGCACTCAAATTATATTATGATTTTCTGCGCCAAGTAAAAGGAACCTGCTGCCGCGATTTGGTGATTATTGGCGGCAACCATGACTCGGTTTCTACCCTCAACGCTCCCGCCGAACTCCTGCGGCATTTCAACGTGCACGTGGTAGGCGGTGCGCCCGCCAACGCCCAGGACCAAGTCATTGTCCTTACAGATGATAACCACCAGCCAAAAGCAGTCGTATGCGCCGTTCCGTTCCTGCGCGACAAAGACGTGCGCCTCTCGGTGCCCGGCGAAACCGGCGAAGAACGGGAAGCCCGCTTAAAACAAGGCATCTGCGACCATTACCTCCAGTTTGTGCCGCTGATGCAAGAATTCAAGCAACAAGGCATTCCGGTGCTGGCTACCGGGCACTTGTTTGCCGCCGGCGGAAGTGCCTCTGACAGTGAGAAGGAAATTCACGTGGGCAACCTGGGCCAGATCTGCGGCGATCAGTTCCCGCCAGAGTTTGACTACGTGGCTTTAGGGCACCTGCACCGACCCCAAGTTGTGCATAAAATGCCGCACATCCGGTACAGCGGCTCCCCCATTCCGTTGAGTTTTTCGGAAATCACCGATAAAAAGCAAATTGTCATTCTGGAGTTCGAGGCCGGTCAGCTTACCAACATTCAGGAAGTAGCCGTTCCGTGCTGGCGCAAGCTGGTTCGGTTTAAAGGCACTATTGACGAAGTGCTGCCCAAAGTAATTGCGTATGACAACGGGGAATTGCCTTTTCCGGCCTGGGCCGAAGTCCAGCTCCAGTACGAACACAACCTGCATGACCACACCGCCAAACTACAGGAGGTTTTCCGGCTACAGCCGCAGCTAGAACTGCTCATCCATCGGCCGCAGCGCACCATTGACAGCCAAAGCTTGGACCAACAACTTCCCCCCAACCAAGACCTGGCAGACCTGAAACCCAAAGAGGTTTTCCTGAAGAAATGCGAAGAAGCCCTGGAGGAAGACAGCTACCAGACCCTGCTCTCCACCTTTGACGAGTTACTGGAATTGATGCCGCAAATGCAGGAAGAACCGCTTACTCTGTTCTCAGCTGAAGAGAAAGTCTTGGAGCAGTAGGTTTCCGTTTTGCTGCTGTTATTGAGTATTTTCTTAATAATGAGTTAAAACGGGATTGGAGTTGTAGCCATTTGACAAGCGCATTGGCTAAGGAGAAGTTCTTTCTCTCACCCTTGTCAAACCATAGGAGCGTAGTTGAAGGGAAATAATAGAGCGCTAGAACCCACCCCTACCTCTCCAAAGAGGAGAATGAATCTTTGCAGGAGATAGGAATGCGTGTGATCTACTTGTGTAAGCATCCCCCCTTCGCCCCCTTCAAAGGGGGTAGGGCCGTTAAGTTCTACATTGGAGGCTTAAACTGCGGTAAAGTCCATTGCCTTTCTTGCAGAGTTTGAGGCTAACGCCTCA
>NZ_JBUDXA010000039.1:0-6663 GCF_054956755.1 Rufibacter sp. JT3400010
AGAGTTCCATCTTGTATATAGATTCTTAACAGAGAAAACCTTTCTTATATACCAGCTACATCTATAATAGCATCGGCCAATGCCTCCCAAGTATACTTTTGCTTTTCTTCCTTTATGTTCAGAACCATATCTGACGCTTTATCCTCCTTATAGAATCTATCTATAGCACCTGCAATTGCGTTTGGATCAACCTCTACTACGTACCCTACTTTCTGGTCTGGTATCATTTCGCTTAGACCACCCACATTTGTGACAATCATGGGTACTTCAAAGTGATAGGCTATCTGGGTAACTCCGCTTTGGGAGGCATGCCTATAGGGTTGCACCACTAAATCTGCCACAGAAAAGTAGTCTCTCACCTTTTCATGGGGAATGTATTGGGTGGCTAGTATTACTCTGTTCTGTAACTCGCCTTCCTTTACGAGTTGGGTATATAGGTCTGGAGACTCATAGAATTCACCTGCTACAATCAGTTTGATGTCTCTTTCCTGAAGTCTAGGGTCTTGCATGGCTTGCAACAAGATGTCTAAGCCTTTGTAGTGCCTGATGAAGCCAAAGAATAAGATGTACTTTCCTTCGGTTAAGCCCAACTCTCTTAATGCTTTTGCTCTATCTACTTTCTGCCCATAGGTGTCATAGATGGGATGCCCCTGACACGCGAAGGGTTTGGTTTTATTGAATTGCTTTAGTTCTTCCTGTACGGTAGCAGACATGGTAACAAAAGCATCACAAGCATCTACAAAGAACTGGGTGAGTGCTCTGTCGCCGGGCCGCTTTTCATGGGGCACTATGTTATCGGTGAGGGCTACTACTTTCGTGTGCTTGTTTCCCTTGATGATTCTGGCAACTGTCCCTAAACTGGGACTCATGAAAGGGAGCCAATACCTGAACAAAACTACATCGGGTTTCTTTTTCCTGATCTTGTAGCCGAGACGAACCCAAGTGAAGGGATTGATGGAGCTTAATTCCTGGTGGATAGTCAGATCCTGAGGCGGAGGCCCGTCTACTAATTGAGACTTACCTGGAAAGAGAATGGCTGGATACTGCGTGGTGAAGGTGTAGATTTCAACCTGGTGCCCCATCTGCTGCCAGGTACGGGCCAAGCTTTCAGTGGAAGCGGCTATCCCTCCTCTAAAGGGATAAGCCGGTCCCACAAGAACAATGTATGCCATAACTTAAAACCCGATATTATCCCTGATCAGGTATTCATCCTTTCTTCTACCTGATAAGGAAACCATTTCGGCCAGAAAGCCAGCTAAGAATAACTGCACGCCCACTATAACGGCTACTAAGGCTAAAAAGAAAAGAGGCTGGTCTGTGACATCTCTCACCGTCTGGTTTTGAAAAGACCGGTATACTTTTTCTATCACTAGCCAAGAGGTAATCAGGAAACCGATTAAAAACGAGAGAGTACCCAAACTCCCGAAGAAGTGCATGGGGCGCTTCCGAAATTTGGAGACAAACGTGATAGACATCAAATCCAAGAAACCGTACACGAAACGCTCTAAACCGAATTTGGTGGTGCCGTATTTCCGCTCACGGTGCTGTACTACTTTCTCGCCTATTTTCCCAAAACCGTTCCATTTCGCAATCACCGGGATGTAGCGGTGCATCTCGCCGTACACTTCAATGCTTTTCACCACGCGCGCATCATAGGCTTTGAGTCCGCAGTTGAAATCATGGAGTTTTATTTTGGAGATCTTGCGGGTAGCGGCGTTGAACAGTTTGGTGGGAAGCGTTTTGCTCAACGGATCATAACGCTTCTTTTTCCACCCGGAAACCAGATCGTACTCCTCTTCCACAATCATGCGGTAAAGATCCGGAATCTCGTCTGGACTGTCCTGTAGGTCAGCATCCATGGTGATGACCACTCTTCCCTGGGTTTCTCTGAAGCCAACATTGAGAGCCGCAGATTTCCCGTAGTTCCGGTTGAACCGAATGCCCTTGAGATTTGGGTTTTGCAAAGACAATTCCTGAATCACTTTCCAGGACGTATCTGTGCTGCCGTCATCAATCAAGATAACTTCATAAAGAAAACCGTGCGATACCATCACACGGTTTATCCATTGGGTAAGTTCTGGCAGAGACTCTGCCTCGTTAAGAAGTGGTATTACCACTGAAATATCTACGCCTTCCTGCATGAAAATTCTTACTCAAACTCTGGACGGTTTCTCTTCATGATAGCCGCAATGATTAACGAAAAAAGGAAGCCCATAAGAATGGCCCCAAGTACACCAAAGACAAACATCATTTCTGGAGTGGTGAATTTCTCAGTCATGCTGGTGGCTTGCTCAATTTGCTCATCACTCATTCCTTTGTTCTCCATCTCCTCAATAGACGTATTCCTGATTTGCTGGATGATATTGGAATCCACAAATTTCAGGTAGATGTACGTAAAGATTCCGCTTAGAACACCAGAAACAGCCGATAAAATGGTACCTACTCCCAAGCCTTGGCCATAAGACATAAAGCTATTATTCTCCTTTTTGAAATAATTGTAAGCCATGATAATCCCTACAATAGGAATAATCATGCCCAGATAAGACACCATTTTATTTGTATGCAACCCGGTGAGGTAAAGCACAAGGCTGAAGATAATGGAGGCAAAGCCGGTCATAATGCCGTAGCGAACACCTACGGAGCTTGGAGTAACGGTTTGTTCATTCATGGTGAGTTGGGTTTAGTTTGTGAGTTATTTTCTAAAAAAGACGCCTAAAACGATACTGATAAAGAAACCCGTTACCATCCTATTCACAAAACTGATTTGCGCCAGCGTGTAAGCATTCAGCCGGTTTAAGTTCTGGTAAGCGTTCCTGTAATTTACTTCCCCCATCACCTGCGTTAACTCCTGTTTGGTTAACTCCATCCGTTTCTGACTCAATATAATATATTCTTTGATCATTTCTTCGCCCGCGAAAATGGAATAGATGCACATGAGCAGGGCGAAGGTGAAAGCCAGAAAGAAGACCGTAAGCAGCCCCACCTTGAAAGCCTTCCCGAAACCTAGTTCAGCATCATGGAATTTCTTAAAGTATTTTATGGCTAGAAAAATGAAAATCGAGACAAAAACCAGAGTAGAGGAATACTCGCTGGTAGTATCATACGGATTCTCAAACCCCAATAAGGCGAGAATGACCACAAAAGCAAAGCTTACAATCCCCCCGGTAACGCCATATCTAATGGCAGTATTTACAACAGCTCTGTCAAACATGATGGTTCTCTCTAATTTTGGAAGGCTGGGTTAAGCGTCAATTGCCCATTGAGGTACGTGCCAAACACACATCCTTTTAATTTGCGCCCCAGGAACGGGCTGTTCTTAGCCGCAGAGGCGTTCAGGTTTTCCGTAAACACCCACGTTTTGGCCGGATGGAAAAACGTAAGGTTGGCTGTGGTGCCTTCAGACAAGGAAGGAACGGGTAAGTCTACGATCTTTCTGGAGTTCACCGCCAGTTTCTGCACCAAATCCTGGCTAGACAAATGGGAAGCTAGTGTTTCATTGGCGATGGCATACGCCGTCTGCAAACCTATAATGCCCGCTTCGGCTAAGTCAAACTCCAGTTCTTTTGCTTCTTCGTCCCAGGGCATGTGGGCAGACACAAGTGTATCAATGGTTCCGTCCTGCAATCCTTCCAAGATAGCCAGGCGGTCTGCCTCGCTTCTGAACGGCGGATTCACTTTATGATTGGTGTGGAAAGGCTCCATCTGCTCATCTGTAAAGGCGCATTGGTGGGCGGCCACATCACAGGTCACGTTTAGGCCCTGTTTTTTGGCTTCCCGCACTAAACTGACACCTGCGGCCGTAGATAATTGCGTGAAATGCAGCCTTCCGCCTACGTAGGTCAGCAACTGTAAATCCCGGGACACTTGCACTTCTTCGGCAATAGCCGGAATTCCTTTGAGGCCTAGCCGCGTACTAGCGGTTCCTTCGTGCATTTGTCCGCCGGTGGCTATCTTCTTGTTTTCAGGCCGATTTATCAAAACTCCCCCGAAAAGCTTCAGGTATTCCAGCGCTTTCAGCACAGAATCTTCGGCCTGCAATGAAACAGTACCGTCTGTGAAGGCGATAGCGCCTGCCGCTTTCAGGTCCAGAATCTCAGATAAGTCTTTGCCGTCCAAGTCATGGGTGACCGCGGCCAAGGGATGCAACCGAACGAAGCCGTTTGCAGGGTTGTTTTTGAAAAACGCAATAGAAGCGCGGGTCTGGGTAATAGGGTTTAGGTTAGGCAAGCACGCCACCTCGGTAAATCCCCCGTAGGCCGCCGCTCTTGTAAAATTGTCCAGCGTTTCCCTATGCTCATACCCGGGTTCTCCGCTGAAGGCAATCAAGTCAAACCAACCAATAGAGCAATGCAAGCCCTGACACGGAATAATTTGTGCGTTTGCCTCAGCAATGGAAGGAGCTATTTGTTGAATACGGCCTTCTCTCAGGAGAATATCTACTGTCTGGCCGTTCAGCGCAGAAGACGCATCAACTATAGTAACCGCTTTAAATAAGAGATCCACTTCTTTTAGTGCTTAAAATGACTGCCTCTAGCACGAGGCACAGAAAACACAATATTAGGCAATATTTCCAAAGGGAGGGGCCGCTTGATTCCTTTTGCAGTTGTTTTTGCAGTGAAATGCTTTTCTCGGGCTCCAGTACCTGGATGTTCTTTCCATGATCTGCCAACAATGCCTTCAGTTCATCTACTGAATAACCCTCTAATCTTGATTCGGCTCTGGGTATGTTCATGGCAATAGTGGAAACTACTTTGCCCTCCCGCATTAACTTGTAGAACCCAGGCTTATTCACTTCATCAGGAAGACTCATATAAAGTTGGTCCTGCCTAACGCGTTGGTCAGGAATAAAGGATTGTTGCCCCAGTACCAAGGAGTAAGGCTGTTTAGAAACCGCTTCATTTTCCAGCGGAATGCTGATGTTGCCACTGTTAGGCTGATGTGATAAAATTGATTTGCCCGCGTTGGAAGATAACGCCAACTGATACATGACTGGAACAAACAAGGGGTGCGCTACAAAGGCCGACGCATGGTTAATAGGAGAAGCAAACAAATGAACATTGCCTTCCCCTACTTTGAAAGTACTTAGAAAGGGAGAATTATCTGTGAACTTGAGAATTGTATGAAACGAGCTTCGCCAGGTTAAAACCGGTTTGGCTTCTGGCATTTTCATGTTCTTAACCTCTTTTTCGAAAATCTGCCCGAAAAACGCATCTGATAAATCTGGTTGCCTCAGAGGCTTCGCGCCTAGTTCCTGATTTTCCACACTTACGCCCCGGAACCCGATGCTGGAAAGAAAGTCAATTGTGGATTGTTGCGTTTGCTCCGTAGGAATAAGCACGACTGAATTCCCGCCTTGCAGCCAAGCTTTCACTTCATTGCTCAAAGAAGATGTGCCTCTAGCCGGAATATCCAATACCCATAGACTATTGGCAGCCTGTACTCTTTCTGGGAAAATAAATGCTGGTTCGGCTTTGTACGCCTGTATAATTGGGTCATTCTGTAACTGCCCCCTACTCATTCTTATCTGAATAGCCGAAGGTTTTGGCAGCACAATGAAATACTGATTATCAAAAGTCGTTACCGGGTCTTCTACTTCAAACGTGATTTCTTTGGCTTCATTCCTGTTAAGGGAAATCTTAAAGTGCGCTGTAGCTTTTTGACCGGGCTCCAGCAGCACTTGCGTAGCCCCCACCAACTGCCCACCTTCTGCCGCCGATACTTTTACTTGGCTGCTTTCACTCAGATTACTACCCGCTACCCGGACAGAGATGCCCGCCAATGAATTCGGCATGAGAACAGGTTGCTCTAGCCAAACCGAATCAATAAATAAATTAGAAGCACCACCAGATGGTAGGGAAACCAACGTAATTGCCTGATCTTTTGGTAAGCTCTTTAATACATCCGGAGTAAAGGTCGATTTCTGAAAATCAGACAAGAAATACGTTTGTCCGCTTCGCCGCTGACTCCCTACTCTGTCAATCCCTTCCTCTGGATTGTAAAAAGACACGCTAGTTCCTGCTTGAGCAACACTGTCTTCTCTGTTAGAAGAAGGTAGACTTTGAACAACATCCGAAACAATATTTAAAGATAAGTCGGCTTTGGAGATTCCGTTTTTTGTGGAAGGACTCTGCATACTCCAGGAAGTATCCCTCAGCACCACCGCATTGCTATCTGAAATGGAACTGTTGTTCTTTAGCTGGTTCAGGAATAACAGGACAGCAGACAATGCCGCTGCCACAAAAAGAAGCCTAAGGAATAGAAGCAGGTAGTTATTGATCTTCCGAACAGACTTAGTTCGTGAGATCAAAGCATTCAGAAACTGTATATGAGAGAAGTCAAGCCTTTGCCTGAGCCTTAACCCAAAGAAATGTATAAAAACTAAAATAACTGCAGCAATAGCAGTTCCAGAGAGGAGAGGAAGCATCTAGTAAATCCCGATTATACGTGAAGATAACTATTTGCTTCTAAAACTTGATATACCTGACATTTGGTATAGGCTTCAGTTACTTTTGGTTAAATGGAAGGGCTCTATTCTGTAGAATAGGACTACTTGTTCCTGATATCAAATATAGTCGTGAAACAAACTACATCCATTACTTTCTGCCGAGTAATAGATCAAGCAAGGTGGGTTACTTTGTTTATTCCAAATAGCCCGAAAGCTGG
>NZ_JBUDXA010000040.1:0-2500 GCF_054956755.1 Rufibacter sp. JT3400010
TTAAGGGGGTTGGCGGCTACCTACTCTCCCGCGTGTGACCGCAGTACCATCGGCTCGGCGGGGCTTAACTTCTCTGTTCGGAATGGGAAGAGGTGGACACCCGCGACATAGCCACCATTGTCTTTGAGTATTTCTACTCATAATGATGCCGGGGGGTGCTTTGAGATACTTGGGAAAAGAGAGAACGGGCAGGGTACGCGCCTTTTGGTGGCGGGAAAGCCCTCGGGCAATTAGTACGGCTCGGCTATGTCGTTTCCGACTTTACACCTGCCGCCTATCGACGTGGTCGTCTCCCACGGCCCTTGAAGGGATGTCTCATCTTGGGGTGAGTTTCGCACTTAGATGCTTTCAGCGCTTATCTCATCCGAGCGTAGCTACCCTGCGCTGCGGCTGGCGCCACAACAGGTCCACCAGAGGCTCGTCCATCCCGGTCCTCTCGTACTAAGGACAGGTCCCCTCAAACATCCAACGCCCACTACAGATAGGGACCGAACTGTCTCACGACGTTCTGAACCCAGCTCGCGTGCCACTTTAATGAGCGAACAGCTCAACCCTTGGGACCTTCTCCAGCCCCAGGACGTGACGAGCCGACATCGAGGTGCCAAACCTCCCCGTCGATATGAGCTCTTGGGGGAGATCAGCCTGTTATCCCCGGCGTACCTTTTATCCTTTGAGCGATGGCCCTTCCATGCGGAACCACCGGATCACTATATCCGCCTTTCGGCCCTGCTCGGCTTGTGGGCCTCACAGTCAAGCACCCTTCTGCTATTGCGCTCTGCGCACGGTTACCAAGCGTGCTGAGGGTACCTTTGAAAGCCTCCGTTACTCTTTTGGAGGCGACCACCCCAGTCAAACTACCCACCAAACAATGTCTCCCCTCCGGGATTAGGCCCCGGACAACCCGAGGGTGGTATTTCAACGCTGACTAACCGACGCCTGGCGACGCCGGATCACAGTCTCCCACCTATCCTACACACGGGTTGCCCAGAGTCAATGTTAAGCTATAGTAAAGGTGCACGGGGTCTTTCCGTCCCGTAGCGGGTACTCGGCATCTTCACCGAGACTACAATTTCACCGAGCTCACGGCTGAGACAGCGCCCAGATCGTTACACCATTCGTGCAGGTCGGAACTTACCCGACAAGGAATTTCGCTACCTTAGGACCGTTATAGTTACGGCCGCCGTTTACCGGGGCTTCGATTCAATGCTTCGCCTTGCGGCTGACATCCCCTCTTAACCTTCCGGCACCGGGCAGGTGTCAGGCCATATACCTCATCTCTCGATTTCGCATAGCCATGTGTTTTTGTTAAACAGTCGCCTGGGCCTCTTCACTGCGGCTTCTCATATCGCTATGAGGAAGCGCCCCTTCTCCCGAAGTTACAGGGCCATTTTGCCGAGTTCCTTGGCCGTGATTCACTCGAGCACCTTAGGATTCTCTCCTCGACTACCTGTGTCGGATTGCGGTACGGGTAGCGTGACCGTGAACGCTTAGCGGGTTTTCTTGGGAGTCTGATTAGGGCCGCTATCCCCTCGCCCGGGGGCTTGGGGTACTATCGCATTTCATCAGGTCTAGCGTACTTGACTACTAGTCCTATAACTACGTGCTTTAACCTGGTATTCCGTCACCAGGCGGGCCTTTCACTACTCCGTCACCGCATCACTCAGTCACGCTAGTACTGGAATATTAACCAGTTGTCCATCGACCTTAGCTCTCGCATCGGCCTTAGGACCCGACTAACCCTGATCCGATTAGCGTTGATCAGGAAACCTTAGTCTTTCGGTGTGCGGGTTTCTCGCCCGCATTATCGTTACTTATGCCTACATTTGCTTTTCCCGACGCTCCAATATCCATTACCAGATACCTTCGTAGCCGACGGGAATGCTCCCCTACCACAGAATATAATTCTATCCATAGCTTCGGTATTACGCTTGATGCCCGATTATTATCGATGCCCTGTCGCTCGACCAGTGAGCTGTTACGCACTCTTTAAATGAATGGCTGCTTCCAAGCCAACATCCTGGCTGTCTAAGCAACTGAACCTCCTTTGTTCAACTTAGCGTAAATTTAGGGACCTTAGCTGATGGTCTGGGTTCTTTCCCTCTCGGCCTGGGACCTTAGCACCCCAAGCCTCACTGCCGAGTATGTCTCGCGGCATTCGGAGTTCGTCAGGATTCGGTAGGATTTGACTCCCCCTAGTCCTATCGGTAGCTCTACCTCCGCGAGACTCAACCTCGACGCTGCCCCTAAAGGCATTTCGGGGAGTACGAGCTATTTCTCAGTTTGATTGGCCTTTCACCCCTACCCTCAGGTCATCCAAATCCTTTTCAACGGAAACTGGTTCGGACCTCCATTGCGTGTTACCGCAACTTCATCCTGCCCAAGGGTAGATCACAAAGTTTCGCGTCTACCCCCCCTGACTGTGCGCCCTGTTCAGACTCGCTTTCGCTGCGGCTCCGTGTCTCCAGACACTTAACCTCGCCAGGGAGGAGTAACTCGTAGG
>NZ_JBUDXA010000041.1:0-1688 GCF_054956755.1 Rufibacter sp. JT3400010
AGGCCGTCGGCCGTAGCATGGTTTATGCACCTTGTGCATGTTGCACAACTGTCTGAATATAGCCGTAAAAGGATGTTCCACCAAAATCTTTTTACCGATGCAGGGCAGGAAGCACTTTGCCGACGAGAAGGAGCTGCGCTTCTCCCTGTCGGCGCACGTGCCGGAGCGGAACTTCTACCGGCGGCTCAAGGACAGGCTCGACCTTTCGTTCCTCTACGGGCTGACCGCGCCCTACTACGGGCAGTGCGGCCAGCAATCCATCGACCCGGTGGTGTTCTTCAAGCTCTGCCTGGTGGGCTACCTGGAGAACATCATCTCGGACCGCAGGCTGATCGAGCACTGCGGCCTGCGCCTAGACTTGCTTTACTTTTTGGATTACCAACTGGATGAGCCCTTGCCCTGGCACTCCACCGTCTCGCGTACTCGCCGGCTTTTGCCTGAAGCCCTCTTCGAGGAAGTCTTCACCCGCGTGCTCTCCCTATGCGTGGAGGCGGGCATGGTGGCCGGCCACACCCAAGTGGTGGACTCAGCCCTGGTGAAGGCCAACGCCTCGATGGACTCCTTGGAGCTGAAGGTACCCCGGGAAACGCTCGACGCGCACCTGGGGCGGGTCAGGGCCATCAGCCGCGCCGACCGCAGGGCCAAGGAAAACAGGGCTACTGTGGGGCAGCAGACCATCACGGCCAGCGCTGACGAGTTGCAGGAAATAAGAGCACGCAACAGGAAGTGGAGCCTGGAGCAGGACCTTAGGCCGGGAGCCCACAACAAAGGCAGCAAGTACACCTCCAACAAGACGCACTACTCGCCCGTGGACCCGGACGCGCGCATCGCCGTCAAGCCGGGCAAGGCCCGCAAGCTCTGCTACCTGGCGCAGGTGGCCGTGGACACCAGCCGCCATGTGATCACCCATGTGCAGGCGGAGTTTGCCGACAGGAAAGACAACCAGTGCCTGCCGAAGTTGCTCGATGGCCTCACCCACAGACTGCAAAGCCTGAGGCTAAGCTGCAGCACTGTCTTGGCGGATGCGGGCTACTCATCGGGCGAGAACTACGCTTTGCTGGAAGGGCAGGCAATCACAGCCTTCATCCCGCCGCACGGCACCTACAAGGGAGGGCCCGAGGGCTTCAGCTATGACAAAGAGGAGGACTGCTGGCTCTGCCCGCAGGGAAAGAAGGCCACGTTCAGAAAGGTGAAGGTGGAGCCGAAGGGCAACATCAAAAAGAAAATCTACTTCACCACCCGCAGAGACTGCAAGGGCTGCCCCATGCACGAAAGTTGCATTGGCAAAAGCTACGAAAAGAAGGTGGAGATCACTTACTACCGGGAAGAATATGAGCGGGTGACTGCCAGGGTAAAGAGTCGCTATGGGCGAAGGATGAAGAGCCTCAGGCAGGCCACCGTGGAGCCGGTGCTGGGTACGCTTGTCAACTATATGGGCCTGCGGAAAATCAACACCAGGGGCATCCAACAGGCCCAGAAGGGAATGCTGCTGGCCGCGGCGGCCTACAACCTGAGGAAACTGCTGCGCTTTGCGCCTAAAACAAGCCAATCAGCCGTCATGGCCCTGCCCAGACCTCTTGAATCCGCTTTCCTGCGGCTTTTTGCCTATGATACTGAGAGAGAAAACAAGAAGTGAACGGAAGTAAGCAATGAAGAGCCCCTTTACCCAAGAGTTGTGCAACAGCTAC
>NZ_JBUDXA010000042.1:0-1340 GCF_054956755.1 Rufibacter sp. JT3400010
CCGGCGGCGACAGCGGCGGGCACGGCAGGCAAGAGCTACACCGGCGCCTTGATGGTGGTGACCATGCTCTTCTTCATGTGGGGTTTTATCACGTGCATGAACGACATCCTCATCCCCAAGCTCCAGCAGGTCTTCACGCTGCAGAACTGGCAGGCCATGCTCATCCAGACGGCCTTCTTCGGGGCCTACTTCATCGTCTCGCTGCTGTACTTCGTCTTCTCGGTGACCAAAGGCGACCCCATCCTGAGGATAGGCTACAAGAACGGCATCATCGTGGGGCTGGCGGTGACGGCGGTGGGCTGCCTGCTGTTCCTGCCGGCGGCCGATTCCCATTCCTACGGTCTGTTCCTGGGCGCTTTGTTCGTGCTGGCCTCGGGCATCACGGTGCTGCAGATCACGGCCAACCCGTACGTGTCCATCCTGGGCCCTGCGGAGTCCTCCTCCAGCCGCATGAACATGACCCAGGCGCTCAACTCCTTCGGGACCACCATCGCGCCTATCATCGGCGGGTACCTCATCTTCGACCAGGTGTCCAACGATGCCGCCACGGCGGACTCGGTGAAGATGCCCTACGTGGGCCTGGCCATCACCCTGATCGTGATTGCGGTGATCATCAGGCTGGCCCGCCTGCCCCGCCTCACCGGGGAGAGCAACACGGTGGTGGCGGGCTCGGGCGCGCTGCGGCACCGGCACCTGGTGCTGGGTATTATCTGCATCTTCATGTACGTGGGCGGCGAGGTGGCCGTGGGCAGCATGCTCATCAACTACTTCAAGCTGCCGCGGATCGCGGGCCTGGACGAGTCGGAGGCCAAGCACTTCCTGTCCTTCTACTGGGGCGGGGCCATGATCGGCCGTTTCTTCGGGGCGGTGGCGCTGGCCCGGTTCCGAGACAACTCGCTCAAGTACGTGATCATGGCCGTCATCGCGGCGGTGACCTTCGGGGCCGTGTACGCCATCTATGATTTAGAGCAGGCGCTCATCATCCTGGGGCTGGTTGCCGCCAACTTCGCGGTGCTGCTGCTGGGCCGCTTCGTCCCCAACCGCACGGTGGGCCTCTACGCCACCGCCGTGATCGTGCTGCTGCTGGTCGGGACCTTCGGGCAGGGCGCGGTGGCCATGTGGGCGGTGATCGGCGTGGGGCTGTTCAACTCCATCATGTTCCCCACCATCTTCGATTTGGCCATCAAGGGGCTGGGCGTGCACACGAGCCAGGGCTCCTCGCTGCTGGTGATGGCCATCGTGGGCGGGGCCGTCGTGCCGCCGCTGCAGGGCGTGGTGGCCGACGTGACCGGCGACGTGCAGCTCTCCTTCACCGTGCCCATGCTCTGCTACGCCTACAT
>NZ_JBUDXA010000043.1:0-787 GCF_054956755.1 Rufibacter sp. JT3400010
GGTTGTGGTCTAAAAAGTATGATACTTGGCTTTAGTAGTATTTCTGTGGGCAAACATGATGTTCAAGCTTGCCATATGGTTTTCCTTTTTCTTTGAGAAGCAGGTAGTTTTTCTCACAAACCTTCTGTTGCGGGCTCTGAGGCATGTATTTACCCCTTCGATATTCCTTGTGTGGACTTTGCCGATTTTATGCTTCTGCTCCGGCAGCACCTCAGTGAAAGAAGGCCAGTGGTCAGTGCAGAATTCCCCTACTTCCACCTTCTCCAGTTGCCTATAGAGCCTACGCACCGTTGCCGCGCTTCTGCTCCCGCAGGAATAGGCAAGTATCTCGTCGTTCTCGGCGCTGTAGGCATAGAAAAGCCAGAACTTGCCCCTCTTTTTCCTGCCCACGTAGCTCCAGACCTCATCAATCTGCACTGATCCATAGCTTTGCAGCCTGGGTTTTATCTCCAGGCTTGTGCCATGCCTGCATAAAGTATTGAGCACGCACTGCCTGCTCACGCTCACGACCTGCTCTATGTCGCGCACGCCACTGTTCCTCTCCAGCATCCGCAGGATAATAGCCCTTGTAGCCGGGTCCGCCCCTTTGTTCCCGTAAGTGGCCAAAAATTGTTTGCCGCAGGCACGGCACAGCAAGTTCTGGGCGCCGTTCTTCTTCTTCCCGTTTTTCACTACCTTGCTGCTCTGGCAGTGGGGACAGTTTACTTTGATGAGGATCTCGCACATTCCATCATCTTGAACACTTCACTGCCAGCTTTTATCCCATCATACTTTTTAGACCACTACC
>NZ_JBUDXA010000044.1:0-382 GCF_054956755.1 Rufibacter sp. JT3400010
CACGGCCTGGGCCAGGGCCCCGGCGGCGGTGCCGAAGGCCTGCACCTTCTGGGGGATGTTGTTGCCGTGCTTGCGGATGACGATGGCCTCGGCCATGAGCGGCCTGGCGGGCTTGAGGCTGACCCAGGAGAGGTAGTTCTCGCCGGTGAAGGTGCCGATGAGGGTGAGCTTGCCCCCGTCCAGGGCGTAGAGGGTGGCGGGGTTGGTGGTGAAGACGCCCTGGTGGTCGTAGAGGGCCAGGCGGCTGACCTCGGCGCGCTTCTCCAGGGTGAGCTTCACGTCCACGTAGGTCATGTTCTTCTGGGACCACTCGCTGGCCACCAGGTTGTTCAGGTCGTCGCTGAGCCAGGGGGAGTAGTCCTGCCCCGTGTTGGCGCTAGGG
>NZ_JBUDXA010000045.1:0-257 GCF_054956755.1 Rufibacter sp. JT3400010
TCACCTTCCCCGCCCCGGCCAACAAGACCGTGGGCGACGCCCCCTTCGAGCTGGGCGTGAGCAGCACCAACGCCTCGGCGCCCATCGCCCTCACCTCCTCCAACCCCGCCGTGCTGGCCGTATCCAACGCCTCGGGCAAGTGGACTGCCACCGCCCTCTCGGCCGGGACCGCCACCATCACCGCCTCGCAGCCCGCCGCCAACGGATTCGCCGCCCCCGAGACCGTGACCAGGGTTGTAATTGTTTTACCCAGACCT